>CAYTOU010000275.1:0-3321 GCA_964439295.1 uncultured Oscillospiraceae bacterium | reverse complement strand
AGCCGTTATTTTTCATTTGATTCAAAAATTAACGGCCGCGCGGCGTTTGTATACATAATATAGCGCTATAATTCAATAGGTGTATAGCGCACAGCATATATTGTGCGTGTTTAATTGAATTTACGGAGGTAACAAATATGCGCAAGCCGATAATCGCTGGCAACTGGAAGATGAACAAGACCCCGGCCGAGGCCGTGGCACTTGTGACCGAGCTGATCCCGCTGGTAAAGGACGCTGAATGCGACGTAGTAGTATGCCCCCCTGCCGTCAACTTGGCTCCTGTAGCCGAGGCGGTAAAGGGTACCAACATTAAGGTTGGCGCTCAGAACGTCCACTTCAAGGCCAGTGGTGCTTTCACCGGCGAGCTGAGCTGCGACATGCTCAAGGCTGTTGGCTGCGAGTACGTTATAATCGGACACAGCGAGCGCCGTCAGTACTTCGGCGAGACCGACAAGACCGTTAACCTGCGCACCGTAGCAGCCGTTAAGGCAGGTCTTAAGCCCATCGTATGCGTAGGCGAAATGCTGGACGAGCGTGAAGCCGGCTACACCAACACAATAGTATCCTACCAGACCCTGATGGCTCTGGAAGGTCTGAGCAATGAAGAGATCGAGACCTGCGTTATCGCTTACGAGCCCGTATGGGCCATCGGCACCGGCAAGACCGCTACCGATGAGCAGGCCAACGAGACCATCGGCGTTATCCGCAAGGCCATTGCCGGTCGTTACGGCGATGAGCTGGCCCAGAAGGTACGCATCCAGTACGGCGGCAGCATGAACCCCGGCAACGTAAAGGGACTCATGGCTCAGCCCGAAATCGATGGCGGCCTGATCGGCGGCGCCAGCCTGAAGGCTCCGGATTTCGCCAAAGTCGTTGCAATGGGCAAGTAAAAGGAGTTTAACTATGAAAAAAGGCATTACTGCTCTTATCATAATGGATGGTTTCGGCATCAACGCCAACCATGAGGGCAACGCGATATTCCAGGCGGGCACTCCCCATCTGGATGAGCTCAAGGCCGAATACCCCAACACCCAGATTGGCGCTTCCGGTATGGATGTAGGTCTGCCGGACGGTCAGATGGGTAACAGCGAAGTCGGTCATATGAACATGGGCGCAGGTCGCATCGTTTATCAGGAGCTGACCCGCATAACCAAGTCCATATCCGATGGCGATTTCTTCGAGAACAAGGCGTTCTTGGACGCCATTGACAACTGCAAGAAGACCGGCGGCGATCTGCACCTGATGGGTCTTTTGAGCGACGGTGGCGTACATAGCCACATCGAGCATCTGTTTGCCCTGATTCGCCTTGCCAAGAAGAGCGGTCTTTCCAACGTATATGTACACTGCTTCATGGATGGTCGCGATGTTCCCCCGTCCAGCGGCATCGAGTACGTACGTCAGCTGCAGAACTTCATGGACGAAGAGAACTTCGGCAAGATCGCCACTGTTTCCGGTCGCTACTATGCGATGGACCGCGACAAGCGTTGGGACCGCGTACAGCGCGCTTACAATGCCATCGTCTGCGGCAAGGGTCTGACCGCCACCAGCGCAACCGCTGCCATGGCGCAGTCCTACGAGAAGGAAGAAACCGACGAGTTCGTACAGCCCACCGTTGTGCTTGAGAACGAAAAGCCCGTAGCACAGGTCAAGGCCGGCGACAGCGTCATATTCTTCAACTTCCGCCCCGACCGTACCCGCGAGCTGACCCGCTCCATGATAGAGCCCGAGTTCGACGGATTCGAGCGCGAAGGCGGATACCAGAAGGTATTCTTCGTATCGATGACCAAGTACGACGAGACCTTCACCAATCTGGAAATCGCTTTCAAGCCCCAGACCCTCAAGAACACTCTGGGCGAATACGTCGCCAGCAAGGGTCTTAAGCAGCTGCGCATCGCCGAAACCGAGAAGTATGCTCACGTCACCTTCTTCTTCAATGGCGGCGTAGAAGCCCCCAACGAAGGCGAAGATCGCGCGCTGATACCTTCCCCCAAGGTTGCGACGTATGACCTGCAGCCCGAGATGAGCGCTTACCTCGTAACCGAGGAAGCCGTAAAGCGCATCGAGTCCGGCAAGTACGACATGATGATACTCAACTTCGCCAACTGCGACATGGTCGGTCACACCGGCATAATGGAAGCGGCTGAGAAGGCCGTACGCGTAGTTGACGAGTGCGTGGGCAAGGTTGTGGATGCTGTGCTCAAGCAGAACGGTGCCCTGCTGGTAACCGCTGACCACGGCAATGCCGATCAGATGGTCGATCCCGCAACCGGCGAGCCCTTCACCGCTCATACCACCAACCCGGTTCCGCTCATATACATCAATCCCAACGAGAAGAATGTATCTCTGCGCACCGGTGGCCGTCTGGCCGACTTGGCACCCACTCTGCTCGACATAATGGGTGTAGAGAAGCCTGCCGAGATGACCGGCGAGAGCCTGATAGTCAGGTAATAACCGCTGGCTAATTCAAATACAGTTTAATTAACGACAGAACCTTCGCAATTCATGCGAAGGTTCTGTTTATATAAAAGCAGGGACTGCCGCGCTATACAGCTTTGCGGCAGTCCCCTATTTATTTTAAGGCGTATCAGTCTTTCCAGAAATCGGGTGAAGGCATATCGGGTTTATAATCGAGTTCGGCTATTTCGGCATAGTCAAGATAGCGCGGTCCACCAATCAATGTGCGTAGCGCCATGCAGTGGCTTACGAAGGCGATGCCTTCCATATCGGCATACTTATCCGCGACGGCACGCATGCGCGTACGCACCGACTCCAGCGTCTCCCAGCGCCGCGTTTCGCCCGCCGGATACACGCCGCGGCAGCGATTGAAGTCCTCGCAGAGGGCGTCTGCGTCCGCGTCATAGCGAACCTGATACGTTATGTCCGGCACCCACTCGTGCAGGTCCACCTCAATGGTAAGCGGCGTGCCCGTCACGCGCGATATAATGGCCGCGGTCTGCAGTGCGCGCGTATATGGCGATGCGACAATCAGCTTCAAGTGCTGGAGTCTGCGGTCGTGCGCGGTCGCTTCGGCCTGAGCCTTGCCCGCCTCGGTAAGCGGTCCTAAATCGCGTCCCTGCCCGATATAGCCGCGCTGAGTGCAGGGCGAATAGTCGGGCTGTCCATGGCGTATAAGGTATATCTTTCCCATTGTGTTCCCCTCACCGCAAATGCAAAGTAATTTTGCCAATAAAAAAGCCCTTCTGATCAATGATCAAAAGAGCAGTGGAGATGAGGGGGGTCGAACCCCTTACCTCTTGAATGCCATTCAAGCGCTCTACCAGTTGAGCTACACCCCCATGGCTTGGTTGTCTTGGTGACAAC
>CAYTOU010000274.1:0-3328 GCA_964439295.1 uncultured Oscillospiraceae bacterium | reverse complement strand
AATAGCACTATGGATAACTATGTCTGAAGGGAGCGAATCAAGTGCTAAACAATCGAATGGACTTCCATACCCGCCGCGAGTTTGAAGACCCGTCGGTGCTGTCGGTCAACCGCGTCGACGCGCATACGCGCTGGGGCGCATTTGAATCGGAAGAAAAAGCCGCGACGCAGCGCATAGGGCAGAGCCGCTATATGCTGTCGATGAACGGCGAATATCGCTTTAAATTGTACTCCGAACCTGCCGAGGTGGACGACTTTTTCGCGCTCGACTACGATGACAGCGCGTTTGCGCCCATCACTGTGCCCTCCAACTGGGAGGTGCAGGGTCATGGCGAACCCATCTATACCAACGTTCGCTATCCCTTCCGCGAGTGCGATGGCGGCGACGCGCTGATTAACGCCGGTAAGGGCGTCGAGTCCATACCCAACCCGCCCCATATACCTAAGAAGAACCCGACCGGCTGCTACCGCAAGTGGTTCACGCTGCCCGATGAGTACATCGGACGCCGCGCGATACTGCGCTTTGAGGGCGTCGAGACCGCGTACTACCTGTGGGTCAACGGTAAGCCCGTGGGCTATTCGCAGGACTCCAAGCTGCCGTCCGAGTTCGATGTGACCGACTTTGTGCACGAGGGCAAGAACCTTATAGCGCTTGAAGTCGTGCGCTTTGCCGATACCACATACCTTGAGGATCAGGACTATTGGTATCTAAGCGGCATATACCGCGACGCGTGGCTCATATCAAAGCCGCAGGAGCACATATTCGACGTAAACGCGCGCGTACACTACGACCCGCGCTTCGGCTGCGGCGATGTCGAGTGCGATGTGCGCGTGAGCAGAGTGCCCGGCTATGCCGACTGCCGCGTGCGTGCGCGCCTGATGGATAAGGATGGTAAAGTCGTTGCCGAGGGCGAAGGCAATGTCGCCGCGCGCGCCGAGTACCGAAACGACGTAAAGCCCACCGCCGCAACCGCGCGCATTCGCCTAAACGCGGGTCAGGTTTCGGCATGGTCGCCCGAAACGCCCACGCTGTACACCTTGACCGCGACACTTATCGACGGCGAGGGCAACGAGTGCGACTTTGAAGGCTGCCATATCGGCTTTAAGGATATACGCATTGAGGGCGGCGTGCTGTACATGAACGGCAAGCGCCTGGTGCTGTACGGCGTAAACCGCCACGAGCACTGCCTGCGCTACGGCCGCGCCGTGCCCGAAGAGCATCTGCGTGAAGAACTCAAGCAGATGAAGCTTATGAACATAAACGCCATCCGCACATGCCACTACCCCGACTGCCCGCGCTTTTACGAACTGTGCGACGAGGTGGGTCTGCTTGTCATATGCGAATGCGACATAGAGACGCACGGCGTAATGGGTCAGCTGTCGCACGATCCGGCATACGCGCCCTTCTATGTGGAGCGCGCAATGCGCATGGTGCTCAACTACAAGAACCACGCGTGCATATATTCGTGGTCGCTGGGCAACGAGAGCGGCTGCGGCGCGAACCATGCCGCCATGTACGGCTTTGTCAAGGAGTTCGACAAGACCCGCATATGCCAGTACGAGGCGGGCATGCCCGGCAAGAACCAGAGCGACATACGCGGCAACATGTACGCGCGGTATGAGGATATACTCTCCATGCTGTCCGACACGCGCGACGACCGCCCGATAATACTGGTCGAGTATCTATATCAGATACGCGCAAGCGGCGGCGGACTGGAGCGCTTCATGTACCTGTGCGAGCATTACGAGCGCTTCCAGGGCGGCTTCGTATGGGATTGGCAGGACAAGGGCCTGATAGGTCACACCGAGGACGGCAAGGAATTCCCGGCGTACGGCGGCGACTTCGGCGAAAGCGTAGTCGAAAGCAATGTCGGTAGCGGCGCACCGTCCTACATGACAAATAACGGCGTAGTACTGTCCGACATAACGTGGAAGCCCGTTGCGTACGCGCTCAAGCAGGCGTATGCGCCGGTATACATCCGCCGTCCCGAGCGCCTGTCGGCATGGTCAATCGAGATACCCGAGGGCGAGTATGAGGTAATCAACCATTGCCAGGTGCGTTCGCTAAGCGCGTTCGAGGCCACCGCGCGCCTGCGCGAAAACGGCGTTGTTATAGCCGAAAAGCCCTTCCCGCTGCCCGATGTTTCTGCACTGGGACGCGATATAGTCGGTTTTGAAATACCGCACGACATAAAGGCGGGCTGCGAGTACTCCATAGAATTCAGCATAATCGACCGCGCCGACGGTCACGAAGTCGCGCTATGGCCCTTCCCGCTAAAGAGCGGCGAAGCTGTGGCCGAAAAGAACGCGCACGAGGGCGCGGATCTCACCGCCAAGTGCGAAGGCGGCGTATATGAGGTTTCGGGCGATGGCTTCAAGGCCGAGTTCGACACCGCGACCGGCGCGCTCAAGGGCTTCAGCCGCGGCGGCAAGACTTATATAGAGGGCGGACTGCCCTGCTTTGACAGACCCTATACCGGTCTGGATACCGAAGAGGGTTGGGGCTGGTACGACGTATATTCGCGCCTTAGGAATGCCAAGACCGTCCTAAGCGCATTCAACGCATACCCGTCCGCGCGCGCCGTAACGGTCGAGGCGCAGTATGTGCTCACCGGCGTTGCCGATAGCCGCGCCACTGTGCGCTACACGATCTACCCGGACGGCGAAATGCGCGTTGATTTCTTCTCGCACATAGATAAGTCGGTGGGCGGCGTGCCGCGCGCGGGTCTGGAATTCACCGTGCCCGAGGGATTCGAGGCGCTGGATTATTACGGATACGGACCGGTCAGCAACTATTCCGACATGCTGCTGGGCGCGGTGCCGGGCGTATACTCTTCCACTGTCGAAGAGCAGCACTTCCCGTTCAATCCGCCGTCCGAGTGCGGCGGTCACGAGATGACGCGCTGGCTGGAGCTAAAGGACGAAGATGGTCACGCGCTGAATGTAAAGGGACTTGCGCCCTTCCACTTCGACGCGCACCACAACACGGTCGAGGACTACAAGACCGCGCGCCACGAGCACGAGCTCATCCGCCGCAAGCAAACCACGCTGCACATAGACGCGGCGCACGAGGGCATAGGCTCCAACATGGCATGGTCGACCGCGATAGACACGACGACCTGGATGTACGGCGGCGACTTTGCTAAGTCGGTGGTTATTACGTTAGTTGAGTGACTAGTTAATAGTAGGCGAGTGACTAGTTTGAGTTAGTTATGAGGGGTAAGTTAGAGGGACTAGGGACTAGGGATTAGGGAATAGTTTGAGTGAGTCCTGCGGGGCTACGCCGTAGCCCATCCCCAAAAGGCGTCCCTGAAAGGGAAGCTGCCGCC
>CAYTOU010000273.1:0-3338 GCA_964439295.1 uncultured Oscillospiraceae bacterium | reverse complement strand
GCGACCGATACGCTCGAGATTCAGGTTGAGGTCGAAAATGCGCTGTTCTCCGATGAGGTGCGCAAGATGGAAGCACTGACCAAGCGCATTGAGAGCGAACTGCAGAGCGTGCTGCAGCTGCATGCCCGCGTAAAGCTGGTACAGCAGGGCACGATAGAGCGCAGCGAGGGCAAGTCCAAGCGCGTAATAGACAAGCGCAAGATTTAAGCGCAAATTTGTCACTCAAAGGTACAAAAAGTGAATTTGGCGGTGTACGTATGGCAATCCCGCCTGACATATGCTATAATAAGCATATGTCAGAATAAGCCATACAGTGCACCGCGATTAGATTAAAGGGAGGCGTCAAACGTGTTTGTAAAGCAGGTATCGATATTCCTGGAGAACACAAAGGGAAGCCTTAAGAAGGTCACGGAGCTGCTCAGAGATAACAAGATCGACCTGATTGCGCTGTCGATAGCCGATACGCGCGACTTTGGCATACTGCGCACGATAGTGTCCGACACGGATCGCGCGGTTGAAATACTGCATGAAGCCGGTTACGCGGTAAAGCTTACCGACGTGCTGGCTGTGGCTGTACCCGATCGTCCCGGCGGACTTAACGAGGTGCTGGAGCTGATGGACAGTAAGGACATATCGATTGAATATCTGTATTCCTTCGTGCGTCAGAGCGGCGATCACGCGCTTATCATATTCCGCGTAGAGAATCTGGAAGGCGCGTCCGAGATACTTTCCAAGGCCGGTATACAATTGCTTATGCAGGAACAGGTGCGTACTCTGTGACAGCAAGACCTACGTGGATAGAAACCGACATATCCGCAATAGCCGATAACATGCGCCTTTTGCGCAAGTACCTTAAGCCCGACACGCGCTGGCTGGCGGTCGTAAAGGCCGATTCATACGGTCATGGCGCGTCCGCGGTGCTTAAAGAGGCGCTCAAGCAAGATGCATGGGGCGGCGCGGTCGCCATACCCGAGGAGGGCGCGGCACTGCGCAAAGAAGGCTTTACCTGCCCGATACTGATACTGGGCGGCGCGGACGCGGCGTGCGCGCGCATGGCGGTCGAATACGACCTAAGCCAGGCGGCGCCCGATCTCGATACGCTTAAGCTACTCAGCGAAGCGGCTAAAGAGTGCTCAAAGCCTGCCAAGGCGCATATAAAGCTTGACACCGGCATGGGGCGTATAGGCGTGCGCGACGCGGGTGAGCTGGACGAAATGCTGGACTACGCGTGCGCACATAAGGAGCTCATAATCGAAGGCGTATTTGCGCACTTTGCGCGCGCCGACGAAGAGGGTACGGATGCCGAAAAGTACACGCGCATGCAGGCACAGCGCTTTATGGACCTAAGCGCGCGCATTACATCGCGCGGCTTTAAGCCCATCATGCACATGTGCAACAGCGCCGGCATGATACGCTTCTCCGAATACGATCTGGACATGGTGCGCATGGGCGTATCCATGTACGGCTTTTCGCCGTTTGTAAAGGGTCTTAAGTATGCGCAACGCTGGGTTACGCACGGGCTGTTCATAAAGACGGTGCCCGCGGGCAGCGCGATAAGCTACGGCGGCACATTTGTGACCAAGCGCGAGACGCGCCTTATGACACTGCCCGTTGGATATGCGGATGGATATCTGCGCGCCTTTGGCAACAAGGCGCATGCGCTACTGCGCGGCGTACGCGTGCCCGTAGTGGGGCGCGTATGCATGGATCAAATAATGGTGGATGTAACCGACGTGCCGGGCGCATGTGTGGGCGACGAAGTGGTGCTCATGGGTGCGCAGGGCGATGAAGTGATTACGCCCGAGGAGCTGGCGGATATCGCGGGCACGATACCGTACGAGATAATGCTGACTCCGTCCGCGCGCGTGCCGCGCAAAATATGCTGACCGACGAGCGCGCTGCACTCAGGCGCGACATGCTCAATAAGCGCGATGCGATGGACGAAAACACTCGCATGGCGCAATCGCGCGACATAGAGCGGCTATTATACTCAAGCGGCATATTTCAGCGCGCGAATAGCATATTCGTATACTATTCGATAGGCAGCGAAGTCGCAACGCACGGCATAATCGATTATGCTTTACAGTGCGGCAAGAGCGTATATTTACCCAAATGCAAAAAGGGCGGCGAGATGCGCGCGATAAGCATATCGAGCAAAAGCGAGCTCAAGCCGGGCAAGTACGGCATACCCGAGCCGCAGTGCGGTCAAGAGCTCACTCACGTGCCCGACCTATGCATTACGCCCGGTCTGGCGTTTGACGCGCGTGGCGGGCGGATAGGGTACGGCGGCGGGTATTACGACCGCTTTATTGCGTTATGGCATCCGATTACAGTTGCGCTGGCTTATTCATGGCAGGTGCTTGAAAGCGTACCTATGGGTACGCACGACGCGCCAATGAACTACATCATTACTCCCGCGGGCCTGATCGCCTGCGATGAAAGGGCGTAGACTTATGGAAATAAAGGCGACAGTCAAAATGGCGGCGCGCTCGTGGCTGACCATGGTGTTCATGGCGGTACTGGTGCTCATGTTCTTTCCGGCGCTCGTATCGGGCAACGAAACGGTGAGCATAATCGTAAACGCACTTGTTATGATAGCGGCGCTTGCGTTCAGCTATGCGAGCGGCGCGAACATGGGTGAAGGCGAAATAAGCTACGGCGAGTTGATAGACAAGCGTGTGGAAAAGGGATACAAGCCCCTGCCCGAGGACAAGGCGCGCTGCTACAACCGCAAGCGCGGCGCGATTGCGACTTTCCTGGGCATGCTACCGTGGATTATAATGGCTCTTATAGTGCTTATATCGGGTCGCAATTTTGTACACGTTGTGGCCGAAGAGCAGCCGGACTACTTATTCCCGGCGGCCGAAACCACTGTCATGACCACGCACGAGACCATTGATGTCGTGGCGCGCGTTATGTTCGCGGCGTTCTTAGGGCTATATCAGTTCATAGACGACATGGGTCCGGGCATGCTGGACTATTTCTTCCTTCCGTTCAGCTTCATTTACCCGCTCGCCATTTACATCGGCTACCTAACCGGTCCTATTCAGCACAAGAAAAAGCTGAAGATGATCGAGGAAGGCAAAAAGAAAAAGCTCCGCAAGATCCGCGCCGACCAGCGCCGCAAGCGCCGTCAGCAGCAGCCCCGCGAGCAAAAGCCCGAGGTATAAGGACGAGGGGAACGCGCTTTCTTTTCTGGAGAAAAGAAAGCTGCAAAGAAAAGCCTTTTGCCTGCGGCCTTTCTGATGAAGGGTTGCAATGAGCAGGCAGGGGAACGGATATTTATTGGAAGGTGCTTATGCCTTCTTTCGTCGCTGGTTTCGCCTAGAGCCAGCGGC
>CAYTOU010000272.1:0-3363 GCA_964439295.1 uncultured Oscillospiraceae bacterium | reverse complement strand
AGTCCGGCTCCCTCTGCCGCGTATACACGATGATAGGTCAGGCGGTCTACTGCCTTGAAGGCGAGATATCGCTTTCGGAATTGACCGAGTTGGCCGAGGGCGTTGAGGTGGAGGAAGTGGAGGGGTGACGGGGGACTTTGCGCTTTAACGAATTCAGCATTGCACGCTTAGCATAATTGTGCTAAAATTAGGGTGACGATTATGAGAGGAGTGATTGCATGCAGCAGATTCGCCCTGTATCCGATTTGCGTAACAATTTTGCGGATATCTCCCGCACCGTTCATGAAACAGGAACGCCGGTCATACTGACAAAGAACGGATATGGCGATATGGTTGTCATGTCCTATGATGAATACCAAAGTATTCGATACGAAGCTGATGTGGCGCGTGAATTGCGTGCCGCGGAGCTGGAAGCTGCAACCACAACCGAGCGCTATGCACATGAAGATGTAATGGCAGGAATTCGTTCAAAGCTTGAGGGTATGCGAAATGTATAACGTCGTATACCTTCCTACGGCTCGTCGGCAACTTGAAGATGCAGTGATGTATATAGCCGTCGACCTTTGCGCGTTGGACGCTGCAATGGCTTTGGCTGATGAAGTGGATAGAGCGGTTCGGAAACTTATGGAAATGCCATATCGTTTCCCGATTTATCACACGCTATATGCCATGAAGCATGAAATCAGATTTTTCACGGTGAAGAACTACAATATCTACTACATTATCGATGAAACATCAAAGACCGTGGAGATACTGAGAATATTGCATAAGCTTCAGAAACAGGAACACGTTTAAATGAATATCGATTGACCTAACTGTGCGTCCCGGATGCGGGACGCCTTTTTGCTGTCGTATAAAAAAACACGTATCTTTTTTGAAATAAGCAATGCGATATGTTATGCATTGATATTCAAAATGGAAATTTATGGAAACGACATAGAAATATATTACGAAACTTGACAATATTAAGTTTGTGCGATATAATTCAGGAAAGAATAAAACGGAGGGGGATTATATGAAGCGTTTTGTTGCACTATTGGTGGTTTGCCTATTGTCGTTCACTTCAGTTGCATTTGCCGATACATATTCGCTGGATGAGATTCTTCCGTCAATATCTACCTACACGGACGAAGAATTGCAGACGCTGTTCGACAAGATCGTAGAGGAACAGCAAGCGCGCAGTGCGCAAGCCGAAACTGAAGAACCTCATGAAACCGAAGCAGCCGTTGATGACACACCGTATACCGAGCGGGAAGACTATGTTGAACGCGAATCTGTTCAGCGCGGCGATAAAGGTGACAATGCCCTTGCAGTACAGGAAAGGCTGATTGAACTGGGCTTCTTGACAGGAAAGGCAGACGGTGATTTCGGAAAGAAGTCCGAAAATGCTGTAATGACATTCCAAAAGGCAAACGGTCTTGAGGAAACCGGCATTGCGGACAGCATTACTCAGTATGTCATGTATTCCGATGAGGCTGTTGACAAGGAAGCCTATGACAACATGCCCATCATGACTGGCGACGGTTGGGAGATGCTCAAGGAGTACAAGTATGAAACCAGATGGGCTCACTACTACATATTTGTACTAAAGAATACCAGCGGTTATGATGCTGAAATAGACTGCAATGTCGTGTTCTATGATGAGGACGGCAATATGGTCGGTGTTGCAAATAGCAGTAACTACGCATGTGAAAGCGGATACGAAACTTGCTGGGTGTTTAAGAATGACATTGAATTCGACTATGCCACGGTTGAAGTCAACATGTCTAAGGACAAGTACTATACAGCCGGTCAGTCGTCAATTGAACTAACGACAAACATCGTCGGTGATAAGGCAATCATCACGGCAAAGAATGTCGGTGATAAAGCGGTGGAATTTGTTGAGTACTATGTGCTTTTCCTCGACGAAAATGGAAATGTCGTTTCACACAGCTGGGGATATCTTACCGACAATGATAGTGAGATAAAGCCCGGCGCGCAGGAAATGCGTGAAGAGACGAGCTATGAAGATTTCTCGGATGTCGTGGTTTATGCCCTCGGTCGAATCGATAAATAGCTTAGGGTGCGTACAAAATCTGGGAATGATTTGGTTTTCGTGAGATTGAAACTGTGAGATGTAATTCTGGTAAGAAAGAAGTGGAGGGGTAATATGAAACGCATTGCTGCGTTATTAATGGTTTGCCTATTGTCTTTTACTTCAGTCGCGTTTGCCGATATATATACATTGGATGAGATTCTTCCGTCAATAGCTACTTATACTGACGAAGAGTTGCAGATGCTGGATGAAAAGATTGATGAGGAGCTACAAGCGCGCGGCGTGCAAGCTGAAACAGAAGAAGAACCTCAGGCAACGGAAGCAGTCGCTGACGACACACCGTATACCGAGCGTGAAGACTATGTTGAACGCGAATCCGTTCAGCGTGGCGACAAAGGTGACAATGCTCTTGCCGTACAGGAAAGGCTGATTGAGCTTGGATATTTGACCGGAACGGCAGACGGTAATTTCGGAAAGAAGTCCGAAAATGCTGTAATAGCCTTCCAAAAGGCGAATGGTCTTGAGGAAACCGGCATTGCAGACAGCATTACGCAGTATGTCATGTTTTCTGATGAAGCTATTGATAAAGAAGCTTTCGACAACATGCCCATAAGAACCGGCGATGGTTGGGAGATGCTGAAAGAGTATTACTATAGTGATTCAATAGACGAATATTACTACGCGTTTGTGCTGAAAAACACAAGCGGCTATGATGCCACAATAGACTGCAATGTCGTGTTCTATGACGAAAACGACAATATGGTGGGTGTATCCAACATTACCAAAAACGGATGCGAAAATGGATACGAAACCTGCTGGCTGACTGTGAATGATGTTGAATTTGACCATGCTACGGTTGATGTCAGTATTACAGAAGAAACCTTGTGCAAAGCAGCACAGTCATCAATTGAACTAACGACAAATGTGGCTGGCGATAAAGTCATAATTACTGCCAAGAACACAGGCGATGAAGCAGTGGATTATGTCGAGTATGATGCCATCTTCCTTGATGAGAATGGCGACATTGTATTCGGTTACTTCGGCTATCTTGTTGATAGTGACGGTCAAATCAAACCCGGTGCGCAGGAGATGGGCGAAGCACCGTGCTTTGAGGAGTTTTCGGATGCCATAGTCTATGCTTTCGGTTGCATTTACTAAACAAGCAGGAGTGTTTACTATATAGTAAACAAATGCCATAACCTAATGGCAGCCAACATAAAGAGCCGACTAATCCAATTATGGAGAAGTCGGCTCTTTGCGTTTCTATATGACTTAGAGTGTGTTTCTAAAATTCCTTAAGTTGCAATTTCGGCGTCTTTTCCGCCATC
>CAYTOU010000271.1:0-3399 GCA_964439295.1 uncultured Oscillospiraceae bacterium | reverse complement strand
AGTCGCTTCTCCACCGCCTTGATAACGGCGTTCATCACCTTCAGGCGCGCGTACTGCTTGTCGTTGGACTCCACTATTATCCACGGCGCGTCGTGCGTGTTGGTCAGCGCAAGCATGTCGTCCACCGACTGCTCGTACTCGGGCCAGCGGTCGCGGTTGCGCCAGTCTTCGTCGGTTATCTTCCAGCGCTTGTCGGGCGTGTTCTGGCGCGCGGTGAAGCGGCTCAGCTGCTCGTCCTTGTCTATCTGCAGCCAGAACTTCATCACTATCGCGCCCCACTCGGTCAGACTGCGCTCGAACTGGTTTATCTCGGCATAGGCGCGCTGCCACTGCTCGCGCGAGGCAAAGCCCTCTATGCGCTCCACCATAACGCGCCCGTACCATGTGCGGTCGAATATCGCTATGTGCCCGTCCTTGGGCAGGTCGCGCCAGAAGCGCCATAGGTACTGATGATGCAGCTCGTCCGGCGTGGGCGCGGCGGTGGGTATTACCTCGTAGCCGCGCGGGTCTAGCGCGCGGGTCAGGCGCTTTATCGCGCCGCCCTTGCCCGCGGCGTCCCAGCCCTCAAAGCCCAGCACTACCGGTATGCGCCTCTGGTATAGCTCGCCGTGCAGCTCCTTTAGGCGCCTTTGCGCGCGCTTGAGCTCGCGGTGGTATTCGTCATCGCCCATCGCGAACCCCAGACTCACGTCGGCAATGCGCGGCAGCGCGATTACGTCAAAGTCGCCGGGCGAAAGCTTGTCCTGCTCCTGCTTAGGCGCGTCGGGCTGTGCCGGCTGTTCGTCCTTAGGCGCATCGCCCTGCGCATCCGCCTGCTCGTCCGTGTCTTCAAATAGTTCTATTTCGGTTGCCTCGATTTCGGCTGCCGCCTGTTCGGTCGCTTCGGCTTCATTGGTAGTTTCGGCTTCCGCCTGTGATAGCGCCTTCATGTCGGCCTGAGTTTCGGCAACCGGCACGCCCTCGTGTGCCTTGAGTGCCTTCTCGATCGCGTCTATAATTATGTCGTACACGCGCGCGGTCGCCAGACGCCTGTCGCCCGAATGCACCACATGCCACGGCGCGTTGTCGGTGTCGGTCAGCGCCATCATGTCGTCGTACGACTTGAGCCAGTCGTCGTACTCGCGGTTTTGCTTTAGGTCGTCGCGGGTCACGCGCCAGCGCGTATCGCTCTTTTCCTCAAGCGCGTCAAAGCGGCGCTTCTGCTCCTTTTTGCCTATGTGCAGGAAGAATTTGAGCACCACATACCCGTCGTCGGTCAGCTGCTTTTCAAAGTCCTTTATCTGAGTAATGCGCTTGCCGAGCGCGTTTCCGCGCGGCTGTTTGTCCGGGTCGAACACGCCGCGATACCATCCGCCGTCTAAGACCGATATGTTGCCGTACAGCGGCACGCACTTCCAGTAGCGGTGCATGTAGGGGTAGCGCTCCTCGGCCTCGTCATCGCAGTCCAGCGTGTATACCTTAAAGCCGCGCGGGTCGAGCGCGCGTATTATGTCGCCGGTCATAGAGCCCTTGCCGGCGGCGTCCCAGCCGTCCAGCATTATTATGACGGGTATCTTCATCTGGCGTATCGACTGCTGCAGTTGCCCAAGGCGATCGATCTGACCATCGTGCAGCGCTTTAAGCTCATCCGGGTCCATCTTTTGAAGCTTTTCTATATCGCTTAGCATAAAAGACCTCCTATACATAAGCGCAGCGCACACGGGCGCCGCGCATCGCGTTCGATTGAGTTTTGATAATTATAACATATCAAAAGTCACGCCGCAAGTGTGGATTGCGCTTTCTTTTGTAAGAAATGATCGGGATGGCAGGCGGGGCAAAGTGCTTTTTTGAAATAGATTTTCCTCCTTCAAAAGCCCCAAAATGCCCTAAAACAGGCACAAAAGTCGGCGTTCAAATTCAATTCATATTCCATGCGAATACTGTTCCTTATGCGTTCACGATTCGTTCACACATAGTCTGAAATCCCCTGATATAATAACAGCTGTCAGGAGGTGCTAAGTATGAAGCACATGGATAATGAAAATAAAAAGAGCGGATTGCTCAATAAGGTAATCAGTCTGATAGCCGTCGCGGCTATATTCACCATGGTAGGTACGGGTATTGGCGCCAACACCGCCGCTAACAACGCCCTGGCCGATGCGACCACAGAAGAGACCACCGAGGCCACGGAAACGACCGATGAAGATACTACCGAAGACGAAAGCGCGGTAAGCCCCGCAATCGCCGTTTATGAAAAGGCATCCGACTCAGTCGTAGGCGTAATAACCTACACCGAGCAGTGGGTGCGCTCCTCCAACGACGTTCAGAAGAGCGAAGTTGGCGAAGGTTCCGGCGTAGTCATTTCGGATGATGGCTACATACTGACCAACAACCACGTCGTCGAAGACGGCAACTATTACGAGGTTCTGCTCCCCAGCGGTGACAAGGTTGAGGCCACTCTGGTAGGCACCGACTCCGGCACCGATATCGCGGTACTGAAGGTCGAGGATCAGACCCTGAAGGCAATCGAGATAGGTTCTTCCGCGGACCTGAAGGTCGGTCAGACCGTTATAGCAATCGGTAACCCCGGCGGCAGCGTACTGGCCAACACCGTAACTCAGGGCATTGTATCCGCGCTTGAGCGCGATATGGGCGACACATTCACCCGCACGGTTAAGACCATACAGCACGACGCGGCTATCAACTCCGGTAACTCGGGCGGCGCGCTGCTGAACACCAAGGGTCAGCTGGTAGGCATCAACACCCTTAAGTACACCGGCGGCACTTACTCCTCTACCACTTACGAAGGTCTGGGCTTTGCAATCCCGATAGACACCGCAATGCCTATCGCACAGCAGTTGATTGAATACGGCGAGGTTCGTCGTCCTTCTCTGGGCATAAGCTGCGCAACGTTCTCGGGTCCGGACGAAGCCATCAGCAGCTATCCGCCGGCAAGCGTAGTCATCAGCGAAGTTACCACCGATGGTCCTGCCGATGAGGCCGGTCTGAAGGCTTACGACTTCATCACCGAGGTCGACGGCACGCGCATTACTTCTCTGAACGACCTGACCGCCATACTGGATACCCACGAAGAGGGCGACACGGTAACAGTCACGGTACTGCGCTACAAGAACACCAACGCGATACTGAACATACTCAATAACGTGTACAGTTCTTCCTCCTCGTCCTCTGACTACAGCAACGGCTATGGCTACGGTTACAACTACGGCTTCGGTTACGGCTATGGCAACAGCTACGGCAACAGCTACAACTACTCCAGCCTGGAGTACGAGACCGTCACCGTCGATGTAACGCTGAGGGTCATGGGCGCCAGCGAGATATCCAACTCCACTACTGACGAGGAATAATCTTAAATAGGGTTTTGACTTTGAGGGAAGGCGATTTGCCTTCCCTCTTTTT
>CAYTOU010000270.1:0-3417 GCA_964439295.1 uncultured Oscillospiraceae bacterium | reverse complement strand
CCCCAAGCCGCGTGCATAGCCGGAGTCGACTATTGCGCGCGCGGTCACGCTCTGCGCCGCCTCATTTGCAAACAGCACGCTGACATCGCGTCCCATTACCTCGACGCTCTTAAATGCGCACTTAAGCGCGCCGTTTTCGTTAGGCACGAAGCCTTCCGGGCGAATGCCGACAATTACATCGCGGTCAGCAACGCCCTTTACATCCATTACGGCGTCGCTACCTATCACGAGCTTTCCGCCCTTGACCTTACCATCGAACACGTTTATAGGCGGTGTGCCCAGGAACTTAGCCACGAACAGGTTATCCGGGCTATCATAGACATGCTGCGGGTTACCTATCTGCTGCACGACACCGCTTTTCATTACGGTAATCACGTCGGATATGCTCATCGCCTCATCCTGGTCATGTGTGACGAACACGGTGGTTATACGCGTTTCGCGCTGTATACGGCGTATTTCTTCCCTTGTCTGCAGGCGCAGGCGAGCATCCAAATTAGACAGCGGCTCATCCAGCAGCAGCACTCTAGGCGTCTTAACGAGTGCGCGCGCGATTGCGACGCGCTGCTGCTGACCGCCGGACAGTTCGCGCGGCTTACGGCTCATTAGCGTATCTATCTGCACAAGACCCGCGACCTCTTTTGCGCGGCGCAGCATTTCTTGTTTAGACAGTTTATCCTTACCCTTAAGGTTTTGCAGCGGGAATATGATATTCTCCTGCACGGTCAGGTGCGGATAGAGTGCGTAGTTCTGGAACACCATACCCACGCCGCGATTTTCGGGCGGCAGGTCGGTGACATCGTTATCGCCGAAGAATATGCGTCCGCTCGAGGGCTTAATGAGTCCGCAAATTAGGTTAAGCGTTGTGCTCTTACCGCAGCCGGACGGACCCAGCAGGCTGACCAGCTGGCCATCGGGTATCTCAAAGTTCAGATCATTGACCGCTATTACTTCCTCGCGCACCTTTCTATTAGGGCCGGGAAACTTCTTTGTCAGGTTATTTAGCACTATCTTCATGCTACACCATTCCTTTGCATACCGCCCGCTTATTTTCGTGCGGGCAGCGCATTATATCGAAAATTTATTTGTCCCGTATTCTATTTTAATAGCAATATGGTTTTTTGTCGAGAGCAAAAGTATCCATTCATACAATGCTTTATTGGCATTTATTGAATGCCCGCTTTGGCGAAATTTAAATCAATTTCCTCATCAATCGCCTTCAAAAATGATTGACAATTTTCCCCGCATGTGCCATACTATATGTCGGTTATTTTCTCTCCGTAGCTCAGCAGGATAGAGCGTTCGCCTCCTAAGCGAAAGGCCGCGCGTTCGAATCGCGCCGGGGAGGTTTTAGGGAGACGTGTTCTTTCTTTTAGGGAAAAGAAAGAACCAAAGAAAACCGATCTGTCATTCTGATGCAGCTTTGCTGTAAAAGATGCAGGGTAACGGTCATATATTGGAAGTTGCGTTTGTATTCTTTCGCCGCTGGACTCGCCATGAGCCAGCGGCGTTTCTTTTATTTGGGGATTTTTCACTCCCCTACTTTCGGTATCTATGTAGTTTCGGGTCTCCGCGAATGGGATTTGTTTCGTGTAGAACAATTCCCCCGCGGATGTTCACCGCCGAACCCGTTCGGCGGCTCATCTAAGACTCGGCAGAATCTGTTCACGCCCCACCATATATTAGAGTGGGGCGCGAAGACGGCTTTTGCGGACGCGATGCTGGTTGTATGAGTTGCCGTCCGCCTCGCGCAACCATATATTAGAGTTGCGCGAGAATTGGCGTTGTGTTGAACGCAGCGGCGATATGAGAGGCATCGCACTATCCACAAAGCTTCACCGTAACCCCGCATACTAACTCAAACTAGTCACTCGCCTACTAGTCACTAGTCACTAACTCCCCCGCACACTAACTCAAGCTAACAGCTAACCGCTAACAGCTAACGGCTGGCGCGCGCGCATGCGCGCCCAAAAAAGCTACCAATCCCGCCGCAAATGCTGTATAATATCGTGGTGCACATGAATGTAAGGGCGGTACGATGGACATGAAAAAGGTACTTTCGTTTCTTTGGAAGGAAAAGATGCTTTTGCTTTCGCTGCTGGCGGCTATCGCGGCTATGATAATCACGCCGCCCACCATGCAGCTTATTTACGACATAGACTGGCGCACGCTGGGCACGCTGTTTATGATGCTATGCGTGCTGGAAGGCTTCAAGCAGGAAAACGTATTGCGCCCGCTTGAGTCGCTTGCCTCGCGCATGGGCAGCATGCCGGCGCTATCGCTGTTTTTGATATTCGGCGTATTCTTTGCGTCCATGTTTGTGACCAACGATGTGTCGCTCATCATTTTCGTGCCGCTGACGATACAGCTGTTTCGCGCGGGCGGCAAGGAAAAGTACATACTGCCGGTGATTTCGATGGAGAACATAGCGGCGGTACGCGGATCGCTGCTCACGCCGTTTGGCAGCCCTCAGAACCTGTTTCTGTACGGTCAGGCGGATATATCGGCGTGGCACTTTATGCTGCATATGCTGCCGCTGTGCGCGATGTCGGCGGTGCTGCTTATCGCGTTTGTGCTTTTCATGTATCGAAAAGATCTGCATGAACCGATTTCGTGCGCGCCCGCGTGCGGCTCGTGGACGCAGGAAGGTCGCGTGCGCCGCATAGGCTATATCGCGCTGTTTGCGCTGATAATATACGTCATACTGTCGCGTACATCGCTGTGGCCTTACGCGGTGTTGGTAGTGCTGGCGGGCATATTCGTGCTGGATAAGGGCATATTCAAAAAGGTCGACTATGTGCTGATCATTACCTTTTTGTGCTTCTTCATATTCTCGTCGTCGATTACGGCGAACCCGAGCATTGCCGCGGTGCTGACCAAAGCCGTCGCCGGTCACGAATACATATGGGCAATAGGCATAAGCCAGATCATATCCAACGTGCCCGCGACGATAGTGCTCTACCCCTTCACCGAAAACTTTGCCGCGCTGATATACGGCGCGGATACCGCCGGGCTGTGCTCGATAATAGGCTCGCTCGCGTCGGTCATAAACTACCGCATATACGTGCGCGAGTACCCGGAAAACGGCGGCAAATTCCTAAAGGTGTTCACGCTGGTAAGCTGGGCGTTCTTCGCGTTCGTAGTTATTCCGGGGTATCTGCTGTGCCGGTGGAATTTTTTTAAGTAGGAGCGGTTAGCTGTTAGCTGTTAGCCGTTAGCCGTTAGCTTGAGTTAGAATGCTGAGCAACTTAGCATTCTAACTCGGTATAACGTCAATAAGGTACGTAAAGTATGTAACAGTCAATTGAATATTAGTTCTGAAAAGTACCTTGCACACTAACTTAAGCTAACAGCTAACCGCTAACGGCTAACAGCTCTTCCCATATATGGTGGGGCGTGAACTGCACTGCCGAGTCTCCC
>CAYTOU010000269.1:0-3460 GCA_964439295.1 uncultured Oscillospiraceae bacterium | reverse complement strand
ACGGGGTGTCCAGAGGGGCGTAGCTCCTTGGCGCTGGGTTTCCAATAGGGGCGCGCAGCATCCCTGTTGGCACACGATTTTGCTTGCAAAGTCTAGTGTGTTATACCTTTGCTTCCGGCTGACGCGGGAAAGGGGTTGGCGGCGTACTCTGCGACATGGCAGAGTGTGGCAACAGACGCTTTTCTGCAGCAGTAGGACAGGCGGATTTTGTGACGTGGGTTACGGCGCAAATGCAGGATTTTTGAGAAGCAAAATCCGACTGTCCGGAAAAGGAAGTGAAGGTATATAAAAGCCCTCACATAATGCGTCAGAATATAGTATGCTTCCCGAAATACCACTCGGCAATATCATTGAGCTGCCCGGCAATGGATTTGAAGTCGCGGTTCAAGTCAAGCGTCCTTGCGCCGATTTGATTGCCGCCGATATTGAACATGCAATCCGGTGCTATATCGTCCTGCGTTTTCGCATATATCAGCATGCCGGCGACATTGCCGGTATTGGCTTTGTCCTGATTCTTGACATATGCGAAGATCTGGTACATATGGCCTGAATGCAGCGTGTACTTGTCGTACTGATGCTGCATGGTCTTGCCATAATACTTTGCATCGAGTATCAGCACCTTTTCATCTAGGCGCAGGAAAATGTCGGTTTGCATTGTCGGCAGGAAACGAATCATATTTTCGTCATTGTCGCCGACTAAGTTCCATCTAACCTGTGCTGACTTTACTTCCGATAAGTACTTGTGATGGTAACGGTAGTACTCCAGTATGAACCTCTCAAACAGCCGTGCCATATGTTCATCTGTGAAGTTCGCCATCCTATAATCACCGTTTTCGGTGGTCTGAAGCATACCGTCTAACACGAAGTAACAGATGTTCAGAAGCATTTCATAGCTTCTATTGCTTTTCCGATAATATAGCCGACTCCAGTTTATGTCGGAAGGCTTAAGCAATGCGACATTGTCAAAGAAAATCAGCACTTTTTTGAGCGCAGCTTTTCGCTCAGCGGCAACACTATCGGCTTTTATGAGATAGTGCATGGTTGTCTTAAGAATCCGATTGTACAGATTATCTTCCGACAACTCATCAAACTCGCAGGCGAGCTTTTGCTTTCGTTGCACGCGACAGCGTATGGTTTGGGGCATATCAAGTTTCCCGCGCATGACGGATAAAGTGTCATGCCGGGTAACGTATTCGCGATAAAGTCCTTGCTTAAGCTGTGCGGCAACACCTTTTGCAAGTATGGCTGCAAACAAATCCTCTACCATATCGAACTCTTCGGCTGCTACACTCTCAAAATCTGAGCGCTTAAGCACCTGAAATGCGTATGATAGCATGTAGTATATATTCTTTATCAGAATGCCCTTATCATCAGTCATTTAAAACACCACGCAGATTATCTTTCCAACGCTGTAGCTTATCCGGCTCGTCAAACCAGTATTCCTCCAGCATGGGTATTATGTCGAACTCTACCACAGAGTACATCCACTCCTTGGTGCATTCACCGACTTTGCAATCGCAGAAATAACTGTGACCGATCCTAAACCCGCGTCCAAGAGATGGATCAGCCGCAATTTCCTTGTTCAATTGCTTAATCTGCTCGATTAGCGCCTTAAACATTTCGTTGTCCAAATCATCTTGATAACGCTTAAATCCATCGGAGTCAAACGCCGGCTCCATTTCAAAGAAACTGAACCGCCTACGTAGAGCATAGTCTATCATTGCCAAACTGCGATCTGCCGTATTCATCATACCGATTATGTATAGGTTATCGGGCACCGAAAACGGTATGTCGCTGTATGCCAACGTAGCTTTCGTACCGCGATAACTCTTTTCGATTAGCATCAGCAGCTCGCCGAATATTTTGCTCATGTTGCCGCGATTGATTTCGTCAATGATAAAGAAATAATCGTGGTTCGTGTCATTGGAAGCCGCACGGCAGAAACGGTAGAATATGCCCTCGGTTAGTTTGAACTTGTCGTCGTCCGGACGATATCCCATTACAAAATCCTCATAAGAGTAATTCTGATGGAACTGTACAAACTCAATGCGCGAATCATCTACTACGCCCATCATCGAGTAAGCCAGCCTTTTTGCGGCAAATGTCTTTCCAACGCCGGGAGCACCTTGAAGTATGATATTCTTTTTGTTTTTGAGCAGTGCCGTAAGGATATTGTATCTTTCCTCTGACATGTAAACATCGCTCAGAAAATCAGATACCATATACCGTGACGGTATGCCAAGATCTATTGGATTACATTCACGGATGATATTCATAATGCAATAAAACTCATCCGAAGGCAGATCAAACAAACTACCATTTGGATGCTTGAAGAAAGCCATATTGTTAAGTTCGGGACATCCCTTCAGAGTCGCGTAGTCTATCGGTACAGTCAAATCATGCAATTTAGTAAAGCGGATACATTCGCCATCGCTAGCCTGAGTTATACGGCATATTGCTTTGATTTTTTTTGCTGGTGCCGATTCGTATCCGATAACAATATCGCCAACCTTGACATTTAAAAAGTTCTGGAAAACTTGCCGCTTGTTGCCATTTTCATTGTAAAGAGTATACTTTTGTTCTCCACCGACTTCAATGTCGGCAAAGCTCCAAATTTTGGGGTTAGCTGTCAACCACCAATACCTTGGAGATTGCAAGTGCTGGTCGAAAAGTTCATCAACCGTCATTCCAAAGTACGGCTTCAATATACATTCTTCGAACAGAGAATGTTCACTTTCATCAACTTTAATGCATGTGGAGTTGTCGTTGGGACTCCACCATTTTTGCATACCCGTATATGCCGAATCGTTTTTCGATTGAGCAATAACGCGGTACGAACGTTCACACCATCCGTCCTTTTTTTCGGGGTTTTCAACCGACTTATCTTCAGTAAATTGCCCCAGAAGCTGAACGCTGTTTCCAAAACAGAGATAGAAGTAGTCACCTTTCTTGATGTAATCGGTAAACGCCTGACCTTGAGTGTACTTTAAGCTTCCCTTTGCTTTGGTAGTGCTATGGACAACGACAACCTGACGCTTTAGGAAGACCTGCCTGAGGGATAAAGCAATGCCCGTGCTGTCGGTACCTTCGCTGATTTTCCAAATCGCAGGCTTTGCATCTGCATGCAGTGGCACATTGCTTAAATCGGTCATTTTAAGAGCCTCCTTTAATTCATCGCGTAGTCGCCAAGTGTATGTGCCGTCTTTCTCATTTTTACCCATGTAGAGAATCGGCCACCACTTGGCGTTTTCGTTATTTTCGTCCGGAACTTTGCATCCTGTCTTATCAGCAACGCGCCGCGCAAGTGTGGATGAACCAACATTATAGAAATTCGCGGTTTCGCCATACTTAATCGCAAGCTGAGTGCAGGAAGCCTGACCACCGTAATCATACATACGCTTCATTATCGTAAGTGCATTCGTGTTGAATACCGTACTGTCACTTAGCAATTCTTTCCATG
>CAYTOU010000268.1:0-3466 GCA_964439295.1 uncultured Oscillospiraceae bacterium | reverse complement strand
CCCGCGGATGTTCACCGCCGAACCCGTTCGGCGGCTCATTAAAGACTCGGCAGAGCAGTTCACGCCCCACCATATATTAGAGTGGGGCGCGAAAACGGCAGTGCGGACGCGTTGCTGGTTGTATGAGCTGCTTTGCACTCTAACTCAAGCTAACAGCTAACCGCTAACGGCTAACAGCTGGCGCGCACGCGCGCCCCCCCGCACTCTAACTCAACCTAACAGCTAACCGCTAACAGCTAACGGCTGGCGCGCACGCGCGCTCGCGCGCCCTAAACGCGCGTCACCGCATTAGCCTTCAAGCAAACCGGCTCCCCATCCACGCTGACATACACGTCCAGCGGGCTTACGTTCTGAATCAGGTGTCTATCCTGGCTGAACTTCAGCGACTTTATAGCGTTTACGTAGTCCACTATCTCTATGTTGGTGGCGTACCACACGTCGTCGCGGCCGCCCGCCAGCTCGCAGAAGCTCTCTATCACGTTCCAGTTATTCGCCCCATTGAATTCAAACGAATGTCCCCACAGATAGAACAGGCGCAGCTTGCCAAACGTATAGCGGTCGTGCATGAAGCGCTCCCAGATGTCGTTTATGCTTTCGCCGTTAAATCCGTTATGGTGGCAGGTCGGGTGCCACTTCATGAAGTCCTCGGGCACGTCAAATCCGCCGGTCGCCTGCGTCGTGCGCGAGTACTCAACGCCCAGCCCGCGCAGAAGCGTTATGACCTCGTCGTTATAATCGCCGTAAGGATAGCTCATGCCGCGCACCGGATAGCCCGCAATGCCTTCCAGTATGCGCTTATTTTCGATGGTTTCATCGGCGACTATGGGCAGCGGTATCTTTGTCGGGAACGGGTGCGTATGCATATGCATGCTTATTTCGTGCCGCTTGCCAAGCGCCTTGACCTCGTCCGCGCTTAGGAACATATTGTCCTTATCGCCCTCGGTATACATGCGCGTGTTCAGGTGGAACGTGCCGCGTATGCCGTTTTCGTCAAACAGTTGGCTTAGGCGCAGGTCGAACTTCTGGCCATCGTCATAGCTCATTGTCAACGCGTGCTTAAGTCCATTCGGCCACAGGTTAAAGTCTATTCTCATTTTAAATTGCCCTCCAAAGCTTATTTGCCGCACTCGGCACTCATCTCAATTGTACACCCATCGACGCCGTTGTCAACCGCTACGCTTAACATTCTAAACATTGAATTTATATGACGCGCATAAAAGATTGACGAATTGTGGATTTTGGGGTATAATTTATGTAGAGTGGGTTTAATTTATATAAATGTTTGACATTACAAAATCGATTAAGCCAACTGAAATTATCACTTTCTATGCATATAAAGGGCGGTGGGACGAATGGCGATAAACGGATGCCTGACGCTGGCGTGGCTTGAGGAGGATGACCCGTCGCGCGGCTTTTTCAGGGTACAGCCGGCTGCGCTGATTGAACCGGAGATTAAGGTTTATGCGCACATGGGCGAATATGGTGATGAGGATTTTCTGCGCGTTGTGCCCGATAAAAACGAAATGAGTACGTTCAAGCAGCGCATGCGCACGCTGGGACGCCTATGTCTGATTGATTTAAGGGCTCATCCGAGGGAGAACGACAAAATCCGCCAAAACAAAAACTATCTAACGGGCAATGACAAAAACCCATATATGATTTATTCCGATGTAATATGCGGAGTTCCGGATGGCGAAATCTGTCATGTAACCGAGGGCGAAAACGCGCTAACGCACATCGCGTTTAAGCGCAGTGACGCATCTATTTCGGGTCCGTACAGGGTGGATGGCGACGTATGGACGCCGTGCGAAGGCTTTGCGTGCGTGAACGCGGGCGACATAAAAGGCACATTGCTTGACTTAACTGATGGCGAAAATAGCGTATCGCTGCTATTCGGCTGTGCCAAGGCGGTGCCTACGCCGGTTGAGAGTGCGCCCGCGCAAACAATTGCGCCCGCCGCGCAAGAAAAACCTACGTCCAAGCCCGAAAAGCCGCAAAAGTGCATAAAGTCCGAGCCTTCGGAAAAGTCCGAGGACAATGACAGCACCGACACGCGCGAGCGCATTGACAAGGAAGTTTCCTGCGCGTTCAAGCGTCTAAAGGAGCAGATGGGGCTCAATCCGCGCAAGGGCAGGAGTCTTAGCGAGGTAGTGGACGAGCAATGGCGCATGCGCAAGCAGGACGAATTAGGTCAGACCGTGCCGCCGCAAGCGACATCCGAGCCCGTGCTCAGCCCCGCAGAGCGCGCGGTTGCGGCGATAAACGAGGCGTGGGACTACGCGGGAGCACAGGCGCCATTAGTCGAGGGCATAATCAAGAACGACGAGCTCAAGCGCCGCATACTTGAGATATGCGCGCCCGACGAGCAAGCGCGCCCGACCGATGCGCGTCTAATCGAAATGGAAGCCGAGCGGCTAAAGCTTATAACCGAGATGGACGGGCTCAAGCGGCGCACGCGCGAGATGAAGGCGGAACTGCTACGCGAAATGCGCGCGTCAAACGAAGTGGATGCCGAGGCGTTACGCTCCAGCATAGTTATGCTTGAGACCGAGGCGGAAGCGCGCCGCGACGAGATAGAGTCGCTCAAGCGCAGCAGCGAGGAGCTAAAAAGCGAACTACGCCGCGCATTAGGCGCGCCGATAAGCGAGCAGATCGCGCATTTGATTGCCGAGGCGCATTTAAAGGATGTACTGACGCCCGAAGCGCCAACACCTACACCCGCGCCCATCCCCCAGGCGGAAGCAGCCGCGCCTATGCCCGCGCAAGAGCCCATACCCGAGCTACCGCCCATAATCGAGCCGGACGCGTTTATCGACATGGTATCGTTGAATCTACGCGCGCGCGGCTGGCAATTCATGCGGGACGACATAATACACATACTGACCGTGCTTGCCCTAAACCGACCCATCATACTGACGGGTTTTGCGGGCAGCGACGACATGCGCTTTGCGGAGGCTTTGAGCGACTTATTCAGTCCCGATGCGCCCGCGGAGTGTGTACGGCTGAATACACCCGGCGCACAGGCGAGCATGCCGCGCGGGCGGTGCGTATGTTCGATACTGGATCATCCGGACGGCGCGCCTTTAGACGCGGCGACACTGGACGGCGGGTTCCTACTATTCGACCGTGCTGCCATATGTCTACCTAGCGACATCGCGCCCATGCAAGCGATCGGCGAAGCGACCTGGCTAAAGCTACTTTGCGGCGAGCTAAGCGTCAATGCGGCGCAGCGGTTAAACGCCATCTACGCGCGTCTAACCGAGTTTGGCGCGCGCATACCGCACGGCGCGATAGCGGACTGTGCGCGCTACATTGCGGCGACTTCCTGCCGCATGAGCGGCGGCGAAGGCATGGCGTTCGACTACGCCCTAGCCACGCGCCTATTACCGCCCATACTGGCCGCCGCGCCCCGCCCACTAATAACCGCCCTCCCCGACATACTGGGCAGCACCGACATGTGCGCACG
>CAYTOU010000267.1:0-3474 GCA_964439295.1 uncultured Oscillospiraceae bacterium | reverse complement strand
TGACGTAGGAGTGGGGGGAGTTTTCCTTGGGTAGGGAAGTGGAGCCGGGGTTTAGGTAGGTGTACGCGCCGTGAGCCGCTATGCGCGGTACGTGCGTGTGCCCGCCTAGAAGAATGTCGCCCGGGGCAAGCGGCGGGGGATTGTCTTCGCCGTGTATGTGACCGTGTGACATGTATATCAGATGCCCCTCGGCTTCCATAATCGCATAGTCCGCCATTATCGGGAAAGTCAAAACCATCTGATCCACGTCCGCATCACAATTGCCGCGTACACAGAGTATCTTGTCGGAAAGCGGATTGAGCATGGATATAACTTCCTTGGGCGCGTATTCGACGGGGAGATCGTTGCGCGGCCCGTGATAGAGTATGTCGCCTAAGAGTATTAATCGCGCACAACCCTCGCGCTCAAACGCCGAAAGTAGGGCGCGGCAGTAGTGCGCCGAACCGTGTATGTCGCTCGCTATCATGTATTTCATCGCGTTGCACCTCTTTGGTATAGTTGGTTTTAGTCTTAGGGATTGCATATAGTGCAGGGTACGCCGCCCGCATCGACCACATCAGAACGATTGCGGTAAAACTCGCGCTTCTTGCGCCCGGGTAGCTCCCGGCAGGTCGTTAGGTGGAAAATCATTTTCTTGGTGTCAAGTACATACCCCTTCTGCGCCACATCCGTGCCTAACGCGCGCGCAGTGATAGACGCGCCGTCACTTGTGAATATAATCGTGCCGTCCGCGTCAGTGCGTAGTATGTCGACGCCCGCACTCTCTAGCGCGTCTAACGTGTCACCGGCCGGATAGTTGTCCTCGTCCGAATAGCCGCACGATATCGCGGCGTACGTAGGCTTAACCGCGCTTAGGAATATCGGCGATGTGCTCTGATCCGATCCGTGATGCCCTACCTTGAGTACATCCGCAGTTAAGTCGTAGTCCGACTTGATAAGCGACTCTTCCGCCTTGCTCTGCGCATCGCCCATCAGTAAAAAGCGCGTGGAGCCGTATTCGACCATCAGCACGATTGAACATTCGTTTTCATCATTGGTCGAAAGTAAATCGTCATTCGGCGAAAGTACCGTTATGTTCGCGCCGCCTAAAGTGAATGTGTAGCCCGCGGTCGGATAGACGGCGTTCGTGCCTTCGGCGGATAGCGCCGCCTTCATGCGCATGTAGGGCTTTGAGTCCTCTTCAAGCGGGCATATAAGCGCAGTGCCTATCTCGTATTCGGCAAGTACCCACGGCATGCCGCCTATGTGATCCTTGTCCTGATGCGTGGCGACTAGGTACTCAAGGCGCGTGACACCTTGCTCGCTTAAGTAGGCGCGTATCGTGTCCTCGCTGTCCGCATAGCCCGTGTCTATCAGCATGTTTTCGCCGTCGCACTTGATGAGTAGGCAGTCCGCCTTGCCCACATCGATTACGTGTAGTTCAAACCCGCTCGCGTTGTCCGATTGCGCACCCGCACCCATTGGCATTAGCGCGGTCAGTAGCGCGCATATTATCGAGAATAATCGCTTTAGCACTACATAAGTCGCCTCCCGTCATTTATTAAATCTCTAACTTTTCAAACGGCGGTATAAAGCCCTCATCGGCGCTTTCCAGCTCCTGAACATACCCGTCCAGGTTTAGCTTGATCATCTCGTTTACGACCGTGTCGTATTCCAGACGGCTAAGTCGCCTGTTCAATTCGTGATAAGGCGTGGGAACACAGGGCGTGTATTGCGCCATAAGGCTGACCGGCGTGCCCGCGGGCAGTTCGTTTTTGATAAAGCGTAGCGCGCGGAACGTGTTGCCTAAATGCCCGGGCAAAACTAAGTGCCGCACAATCATGCCGCGCTGCATCATGCCGTCCTGATCATACTCGGGCGAACCCACTTGCTTGGCCATCTCGATAAGCGCCGGCGCGGCATACGTGAAGTAGTCGGGCGCGCCCGAAAACTTGCGCCCCAAAGCGTCGTCGCAGTACTTTAGGTCGGGCAGGTATATGTCCATGCGCCCGGCAAGCCGCTGTATGGTCTCCACCCGCTCGTATCCGCCCGTGTTCATTATCAGCGGCACGCCCAATGGCTTATCGGTACACTTGAGTATCGCGGGCAAAAAGTGCGTGGGCGTGACTAGGTTTATGTTGTGCGCGCCCTGCGCAATAAGCTTTTCCATGGACTCGCGCAATCTGTCTATGCTTATTTCAATGCCCACACCCTCGCGGCTTATCTGATGGTTCTGACAGAATATGCACCTGAGTGTGCAGCCGCAAAAGAATACAGTGCCCGAGCCGCGCTTGCCGCTTATGCAGGGCTCCTCCCACATGTGCAGCGCCGCGCGCGCTATTACCGGATTTTCTCCCATGCCGCAAAAGCCGCGGCTCACCGCTCTATCCACGCCGCACATGCGCGGACATAGTCGGCATTCGCTCATACATATCACCCCGCTTATCTGTAATTTTATTATAAACTGAAAGCCCCAAAGTGTCACGCATGCGGGCGTTAATCACTCGGGGCAAAAGCGTGCCGCGCGATTGACGCAATTGCGCGCGGGGCGTATAATCGCGGTAACAAGTACTCGGGAAGGGATTGGTTTAATATGAAAAAGTACGACTTTCGCATGGCACCGTTTGAACTGCATGGCGTGCCTAACTGGGATGGAAAGCGCGAAATGGAGCGCGTGCCCGAATCGGTTGTAAAACAGCTGGAATGTCAGGACTTCATGCCCTCGCTCGCGCGCCGCTGCCCGGGCGCAAGGCTGTGCTTCCGCACCGATTCAAAAAACGTCGCGTTCACGATAGAGCTGGAGAGCATATCGGTCGACATAGGCATGTCGATATATTCCTGCCAGTCGGGCAATATGTACGTGGGCGATAGGCAGACGGCGCGCTATGCCGGTCTGGTCAAGCCCATTGACGGCTATAACTCGACCACATGCAAGGGCAGCCTCGAAAAGAGCGACATAATGGAAGACATAGTTCTATACCTGCCGCGCAACGAGCATGTCAAGTCAATCGAAATAGAGCTGGATGACGATGCCAAGCTGGAGGCGCCCACGCCGTTTAAGTATCAAAAGCCGCTTATGTTCTACGGCTCATCGATAACCGAGGGCGGCTGCTGCTCAAAGCCCGCGAACGCGTATAACGCGATTGTCGCGCGCCATCTGGACGCGGACTACTACAATTTCGGCTTTTCGGGTTCCGCGCGCGGCGAAATAGCCATGGCGGACTATATCAATACTATTGATAAGAGCGTATTCATACTGGACTATGACCATAACTCGCCGTCGGCGGATCACCTGCGCGCCACGCACGAAAAGTTCTTTAAGCGCATACGCGAGCATGACCCGCTCATGCCGATAATAATAATGTCGCGCCCGGACTTCGACTTCTGGCCCGAGTGCGCCGAGCGCCGCGACATAGTCCGCGCCACGTACGAAAACGCAATCGCCGCCGGCGACAAAAACGTCTACTTCATAGACGGCGAAACCCTCTTCGGCAC
>CAYTOU010000266.1:0-3487 GCA_964439295.1 uncultured Oscillospiraceae bacterium | reverse complement strand
TACCGTTAAATCGTAATATCTGACATCAAATAAGCAGGAATTCGGCGTTCTTTAGCGAAATACTATATATACGCGCATTGTGCGCATGCTTTTTGTTCCTTATGTGACAATCCGGAGGGATTCGATATATGGGTATTAAAACGCTTAAGAAAGTCCTTTGCATAGTTTTGAGCATGGTGCTGCTCCTGGGCATTATGCCGCAGATCTCGCTTGACACCGCGTCGGCGGCGTCTAGCGGCATTGTGCGCGTTAGAATTGCCACTGCCAGCGGCGTCACGCGCGTCGTTGTGTACAGCCACGGCAATTACTCGGTGGGCGGCGATGCGTCCCGCCCGCTTTTGAGCGGTCAAAGCGCGACGATATATGTCGAGGGCGGCGAGCTGCACATCACAATCGACGGCACGACATACGACATGGGCACCAGCTTTAAGCTCGTGCGCCACGCGCCCGACAAGGTGACCAACGCGCTGTCCTTCTCTACACCTTCGCTTAGCAAGTACTTCCCGGGCGATATGGAGTTTAGGCTGGTCAGCGGCTCCATACAGACCGTAAACCACGTGTTCATAGAGGACTACCTGTGCGGCGTGCTGGATGCCGAGTGGTCGCAGAGCCACACGTTCGAGTCGCAAAAGGCCATGGCAATCGTCGCCCGCACCAAGACGCGCGGCTGTATGGCCAATCCCAAGGGCTCGTATTACGACATTCGCAACACGTCCGCCGATCAGAACTACAAGGGCGTGAACATAAGCGCGACCACGACCGCGCGCGCGGTATCCGAAACCGAGGGCATTGTCATACGCTACAACGGCTCTTTGGTCGATGGCACGTACGGCGCGACAAATGGCGGTCAGATAGAGACGTCCAAGAACTGGTGGAGCGGCTCAACCGTCGCATACAGCTCGGTAAAGGACGATCCGTACGACTACGCCAATCCCAAGAGCAAGGTAAACAAGCTGACAGTGTATTCCGACTTTGACGGAAATCTCTCCAAGACCGGCATGAGCGCGCTCAATAAGCTATTGCTTGCTAAGGTCGCGGGCGAGCTGGATTCATCGGTATACTCGACCGACACCGATGATATAACCATACTGACCGTAAACAACGTATACCCGCACACGCCCAAGTACCCCGAACCTTCGCGCGTGTATACCAAGATGCGCTTTAACCTGACCGTCAGCGCAAAGCCCATTGGTTCGGATACGCAGCAGCAGGTGAGCGGCACAATCGATGTGGACCTTGACATATTCTCTCAGCTGGATACATCCACATTCGGTCTGTCCATACAGTCCGCGCATAACGAGCTGTTCTCTGTCGAAGAGAGCGACGGCAACTTCATAATAGAGGCGCGCCGCTGGGGTCATGGCGTGGGCTACAGCCAGTACGGCGGCGAGCAGATGGCCAAGGAAGGCTTCGACTGGCGCGGCATACTGGACTTCTATTACAACGCAGTCGTGACTTACCCCGCGGAAAAGTTCACCCGTCCCACGCTGACATCGCTGGATTCCTCATCGACCGATGCCGAACCTACTGTAACTCCCAAGCCCACCGCGTTGCCCGACTGCGAGCTGTTCGATACGCCGCTTAAGGCGACCGCGAACGTGTCTTCCTCGCTCAACATACGCGTAGAGCCCATGAGCGGCGCCAACGTCGTCGCCACGATAAAGCGCGGCGAAACGCTGGCGGCAATCGGCGTGATAGGCGATTGGACATTTGTCGAGTACAACGAGCAAATGGGCTACGTAATGACCAAGTATCTAACCATGACGAGCGAACCCATCGCGACAAGCGATCCAGGCGTAACCTACGCGCCCACCGCGTCGCCCGCGCCCACCGCGACCGCGATTATCGTGCCCGACGATTCCAAGTACATGCAGGTACTTTGCACGACATACGCCAACCTGCGCTCGGGTCCCGGCACGAGCTATTCATCGCTTGTACAGCTGACCAACGGCACGCTGGTAAAGCTGCTGGGCGTAAGCGGCACATGGAGCCACGTAATGTACGGCTCGGTCGAGGGCTACGTATCGTCAAGCCTATTGACCGCGGCGAACACCGCGACCGCAACACCCGCGGTTACCGCGACGCCTACCGCCGCACCCACCGCCACAGCCGCGGCAGGGCGCAGCGCGGTAGTCAAGTGCTCCAGCACGCTCAACGTGCGCAAGACCGCGAGCACGTCGGGCACTAAGCTGGGTACGCTCAAAAACGGCGCGGCGATAACAGTCGTGAGCGTAAGCAACGGCTGGGCATGCATTAAGTACGGCACGGGCACGGCATACGTCAACGCGTCTTACATAACCTACACCGACAGCACAACCGTAGCGCCGACCGCGACACCCACTGCCACCGCAACCGCTACTGCCTCGACAGGGCGCAGCGCGGTAGTCAAGTGCTCCAGCACGCTCAACGTGCGCAAGACCGCGAGCACGTCGGGCACTAAGCTGGGTACGCTCAAAAACGGCGCGGCGATAACAGTCGTGAGCGTAAGCAACGGCTGGGCATGCATTAAGTACGGCACGGGCACGGCATACGTCAACGCGTCTTACATAACCTACACCGACAGCGCGACCGCCGCGCCGACCGCGACAGCGACCGCCGCACCCACGGCTACTGCCGTCGTCGTGCGCGTGGCGACCGTCAATTGCTCTCAGCTCAACATGCGCGCGTCGGCATCGACCGGCGCAAGCAAGCTCGCGACGCTCAAGCGCGGCGCAACTGTCAACGTTATCAGCGAGTCCAACGGCTGGGCGCGCATACTCTATAACGGCAAGCAAGGCTATGTCAGCGCGCAGTACTTAAAGTACGCGACGGCGACAGCCGCACCGACTACCGCGCCGACCGCAACCCCGACCGCCACAACCGCGCCCACTGCCGATACCGGCGTGAGCGGCTTTGCCACCATAACCAACTGCTCGACCATGAACCTGCGCCAGCTGCCCACTACCGAAAGTACCTCTCTGGGTACGTTCAAGAAGGGCACCGAGGTGTATGTGCGTTCCACCGGCAACGGCGTGGATGGCGAATGGGCGTGCATAGTGTGTGACGGCAAGACCGGCTACATGAAGGAAAAGTATCTAAGCTTTACCGATGAAACGTCATCGTCTAAGACTCAATCGCCGACCGCCGCGCCTACAGCGACCGCCACACCCACGGCCGTACCCACCGAAGAGCCTAAAGAAAAGACAACGTATGTCGCGGGCGTGACCGATAGGGGCACCGTTACCGCCTCCACGCTCAACATGCGCAAGTCGGCAAGTACGTCGGCATCCATTGTGTATACACTAAAGAAGAACGACGATGTCGAGATACTGGGCGCAACGGCCGATCTTGAATGGCTGTACGTCAAGTATGGCAATTACGAGGGCTATTGCTCGATAGAGTACATTCAAGCCTATCAAAGTCAGGATTCTTTGATTCTGCAGGAAGTGCCGCAGGAAGAAATCCCTTCGCCGACACCCGAAATAGCCGCATAAAACCATGCCGCAGA
>CAYTOU010000265.1:0-3503 GCA_964439295.1 uncultured Oscillospiraceae bacterium | reverse complement strand
TGTATACAAACGCCGCGCGGCCGTTAATTTTTGAATCAAATGAAAAATAACGGCTTGAAATCAGTAAAAAAGATCTCATTGCAGCCAGGTAAGGCAAGCATTTTCCGATTTAAGCCGCCAATAGACCGGCTTTCACTCTAAAAACCGCATGCTTGCATACGATGCCGATATATGGTAAAATACTTTTTGTTTGTGCAAAATCCGAAAGGCTCATGCCTACATATGGAGGATTGAATGAAGAGATCTCACGCACTTGTTATACTTATAAGCTTGACCGTGATCTGCGCCATTGCGTTTGTAGTCTTCCTGGCAATGGTACCCGGCGATGATCGACTGGGCACATATATAGATGCGGCAGGGGATACATACGCAAGCCTGCTCACGGGTAGCGGCGATAGTAGTCTGTCCGCGCTTGCGTCGGGCGACAGTGAAGCACAGTCGACACAAGAGGTGTCGACGACTCCTACGCCATCAGACGCGCCTAGTGCCGCTCCAACCGAGCAACCGATCGAAGAGACAACGGACGCAGCCGAGCAAACCACTGCAGCACCCGAAACGACTACTGCTCCCGAGGCGACAGCAACCGCAGAAGTAACAGCCGAACCGACTGCCGTGCCCACGCCCACAGTCTTGTTGCCGCAAGCGCAAAGCGTTACCTCGCTGTCCGATGTGGAAAGCTTCGGCACGCCCGAAAAGTTGAGCGAGGATCAGCCCAAGAGCAGCTTAAGTGCGCTTGCTTCGGAAACCGGACTCGACGAAGAAGTGCTTGAAAAGCTGTATACTCCGTTTTATGTACTCGACATAGATATGGATGAGGTGTATTATCCGCTCAAGTCTCCTGGCGGAAGTCATATTAGCGACAAGATCTACGGCGGTCAAGTAGGCGTTGAGGTTGTGTCAATCGATGGCGATTATGCGTACATTAAGGCGCATCGCTATCCGGGCGGTCGCGCGATTGAGGGCTATGTGCCTACAAAGCTGCTAAAGGAAGTAACTCCCAACGATCGCTACTCAATAGTAATTGACAAGCGTCAGCAGCGGCTTTTCCTGTTTGAATACGGCGAACTGATTGCCGATATGTATTGCTCCACAGGCAAGACAACGACCGAAACTCCTGCGGGTGAGTTTATCAAGTACGGCACAAAGCACACGATATACTCCGACGCAGACCCCGATATAGCGTATTACGGCATACGCCTCAATGGGCGCGTGTATATACATTCCGTGTCGCATATAGACGGCGATTACTCTAAGTCCATCAGCATGCTGGGACGCAAGGCCTCGCATGGCTGCATTCGAGTGCCGCTTGATTGGGCAAAGTGGTTCTACGAAAACATACCGGATGGTACAAAGGTAATCATAACCGAATACCGCGGCGACACTCCGCCTCTGGGCGAAGGCGGTCGCGACGGCGACTAAAGGATATGGTTTGCGGCTGTGAAAGAACCGAAATGCTTTCACAGCCGCTTTTTAGTAGGCGAAATCTGTTTTAGACCCAAATAAATTACATAATATGCAGGACTCTCTTGCGAAATGCCGAAATTGATTTAGCAAGATGAAAACGAGATCAGAGTGATTTGACAGCATAAAAAATCGAAGATTCTTTCTTAAAGGAGGGCATCAATATGAATCATGGGTCGTGGATTATCGAGAATAAAGATCAGCAGTTATATCGAATAACTTCCGCAAATGATCCATATCGAATGAACTGGATTGAAGGAGAAATACCCTGGGGAACAGTTTCATTGCCGGATGGATTAGTCTGCCATGTCGAGCGTCGCTTTACAGACAACGACACGCTGGAAGAAACATATACGCTGGAAAACGCAACCGATTTTGATATTTTTGCTCCGGAAGGTACGGTTTCTATCGCAACACCTTTTAACGACAGCTATCATCAGGCGGAGATTTGCATGACCCAACGCTGCCACACGCATCTCTGGTGCGGCGGAAGTCAAAGCTGGATCATGGCACTGAGGATGGGTGGCAAGGCTCCGCATTTGGGACTTTGCTTGACAGAAGGGGCTTTGGAAAGTTACTCTGTTCAAAGAGGGCAAAAAGATGAATGCGTAAGCAACGACCGCGGTGATTTCCTTTTGCACCCGGAAGCATTTCATCTTCATCCCGGAGAAAGATATGTTCTGCGCTGGGAGTTGTTCTGGCACAACGGGAAAGAGGATTTCCGAAATAAGTTGATTGCTGAATTCAAACAAATGCCTATTGAAGCGGAACAATACGTGTTGTTTAAAGGAGAAAAGGCTAACGTCAACGCCGGTCTGCCGCCTTATCAAACAAGCATCGAAACCGATGTAAGCGGAGAAAGGTGTGTAGAATGGTTTAAAGACGGAGGCTGGCACACGAAGGCGAACTTCCGTGTTCTGCCTAATCCGGATGAGCTGTTGCGTAGCAGAGTTCGCTTTATTGCGCAAAAGCAGCAGTATTTTGAAAAAGGAGCTCATCTGGATGGAGCGTATCTGATATATGATAACGAAACACATAAAACGTATTACTCTCATACATGGAACGATCACAACGGCGGTCGCGAGCGTTTGGCGATGGGAGCACTTGCGGCTCTGTATCTTGGGCAGGAACAGGATAGTACGGTTGCAAGCAGTGTAGATGCTTATGCGGCATATGTGATGCGTGAATTGTTCGATGAGGAAAGCGGCATCGTGTATAATGACGCTCAGCGTAGTTTAAATCAAAACAGATTATATAACTATCCATGGGTAGCATGCTTCTTTATGGAAATGTATTGCTGGAAAAAGGAATTGATATGGCTGCGCCGAGCGGCAGCGGCAATGCGAGCTTACTATCAGGCGGGTGGAGAGAAATTCTATGCCATTGGCATTCCCATGACGGAATTGTGTTCCCACTTGAAAGAGGCGAACCTGATAGAAATAGAAGACGAATTGCGCGGGCTGTTTATTGCCCATGCAAAGAGAATTGCTTCTGCTGGATTAAACTATCCGCGCCATGAGGTCGCCTATGAGCAAAGTATTGTTGCGCCGGGTGTTGACTATCTTTTGATGGGCTATCAGCTGTCGGGGGATGAATCACTACTAAAGGCAGCCGAAGAGCAACTGGCCGTCTTGGAGTTGTTTGATGGCATTCAGCCCGATTACCACATGAATACCGTCGCTATTCGCCACTGGGACGGCTATTGGTTTGGAAAACGCCGCTTGTTAGGTGATACGTTCCCTCACTATTGGAGCAGCCTTAGCGGATTGGTGTATGAACGTTATGGCCATATCAAGCATGATGAACGGTATCTTAAAATGGCAGAACGTTCGCTGCGAGGCCCGCTTAGCCTGTTTTTCCCTGACGGCACTGCTTCATGTGCCATGGTATATCCCAGAAGTGTCAACGGAGCTCCCGGTCATTATTACGATCCATGGGCTAATGATCAGGACTGGGGTTTGTATTATTATATTAAACACATGCGTTGCAACTAGAGTGTGTTTCTAAAAGGGAAAGCTGCAAGTTCGAGTGGATTTTTCTTG
>CAYTOU010000264.1:0-3544 GCA_964439295.1 uncultured Oscillospiraceae bacterium | reverse complement strand
AAGTAACGGAAGCCGAACCACGTAAAGCGCGCCCGCAGTGTACGCTCGTTTCCGTCAAGCACAAAGTACTCGTGCTGACCGTGCACGTAGTTTTCGTCAAGCGCGCCGTCCTTCATCTCCTCGGCCATGCGCACGGTAACAGTATCGCCGCTTTTGCCGCACGCGATCAGCACAGGCGTGCCGCTTATGTTTTCGCCAATGTCGTATATCGCCTTATCGCCGATTTTGTTTACGAGTCGGGGACGTATATGGCGTATCACGGCATCGGCGGGGCAGTCTTGCTCCTGATAAGGCGTATCTAGATCGGGCAGTACGCGGCACGTCTTCCAGTCGGAATCGTCATAATCCGCATCCAGCCACCCATCCCGGCAAAGCGCCATATCCTGACTTTCGCCGAAGAAAAGGTCGTATTCGGTTATCGGCCCCTGAATCCACTTAAGCTGCGGACCGGATACAAAGTCGTGTTCGCTGTCGTTCTGTGTGCGCGCGGTCAACGCGTAGGTCAAACGCGTTTCTCCATAGCGCGCCTTAAAGTCGTTGTCCGACCAATCGCTCTGCCCAAACCAACCGGACGCGAGAGCGACGCATATCGAATTCCTGCCTGAATGCAGATATCCGCCGACATCGTATTTTACGTAATACACGCGGTGCCGCAATTGCTCTTCAAACGGCGTAGCGCCCAGCGAGAACTTGCGTTCGCAGTAATCCGACGTGACGGGCGTAAACATGTCGCCCGATACGCGCGCACCGTTTATGTATAGCTCAAAAAAGCCCAAGCCGCATATGTTTATGCTTGCACTGGTTACTTCATCGTCGATCTCTATAACATCGCGCATATATGGGCAGTCACAGCCGCTTTCGGGTGCGACCCATTGCGCATTTTTAAACACTTCATTGAACGTCATATTCTTTCTCATCTTTCTCGCAACGGTAAAAACGCTTACCGCCGCGCAAGGTTGAATAAGTGCATACTGATTATATCACACAGTGTGCAAAAGTTAAACAAGTATTTGCCATGCCAAAGCCGAAACGATTATAATAATAGCCGCATATTCCGCCTTGACACATCGTCAAATCTGAGTATAGAATAAAAGGCACACTTTTGAAGATTGGATAATTCGTGCCGCGAATGAGCATAGCGGCATTGCATGAGGAAATATGACTGACTTAATCGAAAAGCGCGCGCGTGCGCGTGAACTGTTTTGTCCGACCGGTGGCGGCGTCAAGCTGGGACTTGCGCCCATGGCAGGCGTTACCGACCTGCCGTATAGGCTATTGTGCCGCGAGATGGGCGCCGACTTTGCGGTCAGTGAGATGATTAGCGCAAAGGGTTTTTTGCTTAATCGCAAGCCCAACGACAACGTACGCGCCCTGTATTCGGTCTCGCCCGATGAAACGACCGGCATACAACTGTTCGGCAGTGAACCCGAGCTGATCGCACAGGCCGCATCCGCGTTTGCAAAGAAGGGCTGCGCGTTTATAGACATAAACATGGGCTGCCCCATGCCTAAGATAACCGGCAATGGCGAAGGGTCTGCGCTCATGCGCACGCCGCATTTGGCCGCCGAAATAGTCCGCCAGACCGCCGCGGCCATAGACATTCCACTCACGGTAAAAATGCGCGCCGGATGGGATGACGATTCGATAAACGCGGTCGAGCTTGCTCAAATGCTGGAGGAAAGCGGCGCATCCGCGATATGCGTACACGGGCGCACGCGCGAGCAGTATTACTCCGGACGTGCCGACTGGGGCATTATAGCCAAGGTAAAGCGCGCGATAAGCATACCGGTAATCGGAAACGGCGACGTTACATGCCCGGACGATGCAGTGCGCATGCTAAACGAAACCGGATGCGATGCAATAATGATAGGCAGGGGAGCACAGGGCAATCCCTTTCTATTCGGTCAGATTCATGCGGCATTGTCGGGTGGAGAACCCGCGCCGCTCACACCTATGCAGCGTCTGGAAACAATGCGCCGCCACAGCGACATGCTAACCGCATGGCGCGGCGAAGCCGTTGCCGTGCGCGAAATGCGCAAGCACATCGCGTGGTATCTGCATGGTCTGCGCGGCAGCGCGCAGATTCGCTCGGAACTTTTGACGCTTCTGGATCCCAATGAAGTCGATAGACGGCTGGAGGAATATATAAACAGCCTGGCTTAAAAAGCACATGAAAAAGGGGAGCCGCCTGAGATTGAGTCTTAGGCAGCTCCCTTTATTGTTAATCAAAATCAGCGGTTGAGTCCTATCCACTCGGAATGCGCACCGTTTTTCAGGAATACAGGTATGCAGCTGAGCGGTGCTTCGGTCTCGATTGTCTGACCGCCTTCATATACCTTGCCGTCGCGCATGCATGTCCATGTGCAGCCGGCGGGCAGGTATACCTTGCGGCTCACTGCGCCCGGATACATGACCGGCGCTACGAGCAGATCGGGTCCGAACATGTACTGATCCTTGAGATCCCAGCATGTATCGTCCGCGGGGAATTCGTAGAACATTGCGCGCATTATCGGGCTGCCGTCCTCGTGTGCGGCCTTCATCAGTTCACGCACATAGTCGCGCATTTTTTCACGCAGGTTCATGTAGTTGACCAGTATCGGATACGCCTGCTCGCCGTAGCTCCAAACCTCGTTGTCGCCGCCGGTGAACAGCGTCTTTGAGCCGTCCTTGCGTACCGGCGTGGTGTGCGGCTCGCGGTCGCCGTGCAGACGCATGACCGGGCAGAATGCGCCCCACTGGAACCAGCGTACGAGCAGCTCGCGGAAGGACTCTTCGCGCGGGTCGCCACCTACAAATCCGCCGATATCGGTCGTCCACCACGGTATGCCCGCCAGAGAAATGCTCAGACCTGCGCAAATTTGCTTGCGGAATGCATCCCATGTGGATGAGATGTCGCCCGACCATACCAGGGCGCCGTAGCGCTGACTGCCCGCCCATGCGCAGCGGATCAGGTTGACTATGTTCTTCTGACCCTCGGCGGTCATGCCTTCGTAGAATCCGCGTGCATATGCCTGCGGATAGAGGTTGCTGACCTCCTCGGCAACGCCCGCTTCGTATGCGTACGTGTCAAAGTCGTATACGCCGTATTCGGGCTCTGCCTCGTCCAGCCAGAATATGCGTATGCCGTGGTCGTAGTAGTTCTTCTTGCACTTTTGCCATACGTAATCGCGTGCGCGGGGATTGGTCGCGTCGTAGAATACGCTGTCTTCCACGAACTGCATTGTGACGCCCACGCCCTTTTGCGTGCGCACGAGCAGACCTTCGCGATGCATTTCATCGTAGTTTTCGCTGTTCAATGCGATCTGCGGCCATACAGATACCATCAGCTCAATGCCCATGTCCTTGAGCTCCTTGACCATGGCCTCGGGATCCGGGAAGAATTCGTCCTCAAAGCGGAAATCGCCCATGTGCGGCCAGTGGAAGAAGTCGCATACGATTACGTCGATGGGCAGACCGCGGCGCTTGTACTCGCGCGCAACTTCAAGCAATTGCTCCTGATTCCAGTAGCGCAGCTTGCACTGCCAGAAGCCCAGACCGTATTCGG
>CAYTOU010000263.1:0-3552 GCA_964439295.1 uncultured Oscillospiraceae bacterium | reverse complement strand
AAAAACCTGCTCTGCGGCGGCAGGAATGGCGAGGGCTTTTGTCGAATAGGAACAAGCTTGCCATTTTGGGGGCTTTTTTGAATGGCAGTTTGCAAATGATTGCGCTCAGGAGGGGTTAAATGACCCGCGAACAGCTCAAAAAACTCGCCGGTGACGAAATTTTCACTGCCGGACTTCAGTTTTATCAAAATAATGGCGTACGTGAAATGCCGCGCAGCCCGCTCGCCGCGACGGGTACGCAAAAGCAAAACGGACTGCAATTCGTAGTAAACGACAACCCGCGCCGCACGGTTGCCGTGCGCAGCGATGCGCGCGCCGCGGTATGCTCCTGCGACACCTATCAGCAGGAATACAAGGAACACGGGCGGCGCATATGCCCGCACGTCGTGGCGGCGATACTGTACTATCTGGCCAGCGGTAAGGCGGACGAGTACTTTTCGCGCGTCGCGCTGGAGGCGGGCGATTCGCTTCTCAGCTCATATGAACCGGTCATACACGAAACTCAGCTGGTGCTTGAGCCCACGCTGCACGTTCCCGCGCCGCGCCTGGGGCAGCCGGGCAGCCAGCTCACCGGTCAGGACAACTCCGCCGCCGCGCCGGTGACGCTCTCACTGCGCGTGGGCAAGCGCCGCTCCGACATGTCGGGCAGGCTATACGCCGTGCGCTCCATGCCCAAGTTCCTGCGCGGTCATATGGCCAAGCAGGAAGTGGAGTTCTCTAAATCCTTCACCTATCAGCCGCAGTGGATGGAGTTTACCCAGCCGCAACTGCCGCTTCTGCGCCTGCTATGCGAGATATTCACGACAATCGAGCCCGCCGAGCGCGCCGGATACAAGCTGGTCAGCGATGCGCGACTGCTTCCCATACCGCCGCTAATGATGGCGCGCCTACTGCGCATACTATCGGCGTGCCCGTTTAAACTGACGATAGGCGACAAGGAGTTCGATATAGACAGCGTAAAGGCGGACGATCTGCCCTTGCGCGCCGCGCTGGACACCGTGGGGCGCGACATAGAACTGACCGCGCGCATGGAGAGCGGTCGTCCCGTGCCGCTGGACTTAGACGGCGAATTCGTGTTCCTGGCGGGCGAGGTGTACTCACTGCCGCCCGAAAAGCGTCAGGCACTCTTCCCGCTGATTAAGCAAATGGCGTGCGGCGTCAATTCGTTCCGCTTTCAGCCGCGTCAGGCCGAGCGCGTCATAAGCGAGCTTCTGCCCCAGCTCAAGCTGGCCGCGCCGGTGACGATAGGCGCGGGGCTCAAGCGTCGCATTGTCAATGAAAAACTGCGTCCCAAGGTATACCTTGAGCGTCAGGGCACGCAGAGCACGGCGGGCGGCATATCGGCGCGCGTCAAATTTTGCTATGGCGATCTGGAGATAGACCCGTTCGCGCCCGCGGGCACGAATGCCATAACACAGTCGCAGGGCATAGAGGACGGCTTCAGCTTCTACGATCCCGACAATCCCACCGAGATAATCGTGCGCCCGTCCGACGCGGCGCCGAGCGAATCGGCCGAGCAGTTCCAGCCCGGCGAGCGTCTGCTCATGCGCGATGCCGAGGGCGAGCGACAGATAATAGACGTTCTATCCGGTTACGGCTTTAAAGTGCGTTTAGGCGAGGTACACTTGACCGGTCAGGATGAGATTTACGAATTCTTTGTAGCGGGTGTCAAGGAGCTAAGTCAGGTCTGCGAGATCTACTGCTCGGACGCGTTCCGCCACATGACGCCGCGCAAGCTCACCCCGCACGGACGCAGCTACATATCGGATGGCAAGCTATTGCTCAGTCTGGGCGGCGACATGGGCGAACTGCCGCCGCAGGAACTGGTTGCTATACTGGCTGCACTGCGCGACCGCAAGAAGTACTTCCGCCTACACGACGGCTCAATGTTGTCATTGGAAGACATAGGCGAGGACTGGCTGGAGCTGGCCGACGCGATAGCGGACGCGGGTGTCGTGCGCCGTCAGGGCGTACTGGAGCTGGAAAGCTACCGCGCGACATACCTGGATTCGCTTCTGCACGGCTTAAGCGGCATGGAGACCGACTCTTCGGTGGACGACGCGTCGCACCTGGAAGCGCCGACCGATCCCTGCCCGACAGAGCTACACGCCACGTTGCGCCCCTATCAGCAGCGCGGTTTTGAGTGGCTACAGGCGCTATACAAATTGCACCTGGGCGGCGTGCTTGCCGACGACATGGGTCTGGGCAAGACGCTACAGATGATCGCGGTCATACTATACGCGACACTACGCGACGGGCACATGCCTTCGCTGGTCGTTGCGCCCACCACGCTTACATACAACTGGCTTAGCGAAATACACAAGTTCGCGCCGCAGTTAAACGTGATGGTTCTGGACGGTTCGCGTCAGAAGCGTCAGGAAGCGATTGAGCACCTGCGCAATTCAAGCGACATGGACGTTTTGATAACATCCTACCCGCTTATACGCCGCGACGGCGAGCTACTCAGCGACTTCAAGTTCCGCTTCTGCATACTGGACGAGGCGCAGAACATCAAAAACGCGCAGTCGGTAGGCGCGGAGGCGGTGCGTCAGATAGACGCGCTAAGCCGCTTTGCCTTAACCGGTACGCCTATGGAGAATCATCCGGGCGAGCTATGGTCGATATTCAACTTTGTAATGCCGGGTTACCTATTGGGCAATGCGGCGTTCATGCGTCAGCACGGTCAGGGTCAGAACGCGGAGCAGCTGCGCACCAAGCTACGCCCGTTCCTACTGCGCCGCCTAAAGAAGGACGTTCTACCCGAACTACCCGACAAGGTGGAGCAGACGATTATCGCCGATCCCACGCCCGAGCAGCAGAATGTATACAAGGCATCGCTACTGCGTCTACGCGGGCATGTACAGGAGCTCATGGGTCAGCGCGAGGACGGCACGAGTGCGTTCGGCCGCAACCGCATCGAGGTACTTTCGGCTATAACCGAGTTGCGTCAGATATGCTGCCATCCGTCGCTATGCTTAGACAACTACGAGGGTTCTTCGGGCAAGCTGGAGTTACTCATGGACATACTACCCACTGCCCTAGAGAACGGTCACCGCGTACTACTATTCAGCCAATTCACGTCGATGCTAAGCATAATACGCGACCGCTTGACTCAGGAGGGCATAGGCTGGCTCTATCTAGACGGTCAGACGCCCGCCGAGGAGCGCATATCGATGGTTGAGCGCTTCAATTCGGGCATGGAAAAGACGCCCGAGACCGCGGATGTACCGGACGTATTCCTGATTTCGCTCAAGGCGGGCGGTTCGGGCTTGAATCTTGTCGGCGCGGACACGGTCATACACTACGATCCGTGGTGGAATCCCGCCGTCGAGGACCAGGCGACCGACCGCGTACACCGCATAGGTCAGACCCGCTCGGTTCAGGTGCTCCGTCTAATCACGAAGGACACCGTCGAGCAGGGCGTTCTGGAAATGTCCCAGCGCAAGCGCGCACTCTTCGACCAGGTCATAACCGCCGGCGACACCATCCCCACCCAGCTCACCGAGCAGGAAATCCTCGCGCTCTTCCAGATGGAGTAAGAACGGGGGAACG
>CAYTOU010000262.1:0-3555 GCA_964439295.1 uncultured Oscillospiraceae bacterium | reverse complement strand
TGAACATAATCGGCTTTCACGACGAAACAGACGAATACGGCTACATGAGCAACTGGTATCCGTCAAAGTTCACTCTAAACGGCATAGAGTATACCTCGATGGAGCAGTACATGATGCACCAAAAGGCCGTGGTGTTTAAAGATGCTCAGACGGCGCAAGAAATCCTTAAAACGAATGATGTCGCGCACATTAAGCAGCTCGGGCGCGGTGTAAAGAACTACGATGATCACATCTGGAACGGCGTAAGGCAGATCGTGGTGTACGAAGGTCTGCTTGCGAAGTTTTCGCAGAACCCGGATTTAAAGGCGCAACTGCTAGCAACCGGCTCGGCGATACTCGCGGAGTTCGCCGGAAAGGACGCAATCTGGGGCATAGGCATGAATACGCACGACCAGGATAGATACGACCGCACAAAGTGGCGCGGCACAAACCTGCTGGGCTATTCGCTTATGATGGTGCGTGAAAAGTTGCGGGGAGAGTAAATCGCATTCGCCATTCAAACTCAATATCTACAAAAAAGTCGGCAGTGAAAAAGGCAATTACAATTTCACTGCCGACTATGTTTATCATTTACTCGTCGTCCGTAAACTCAATCTGCCCGAAATACTCGGTCATTTCCGAACTGCTCAGATCGAAGCACTCCTTTACGCCATTTAGCGCGTTGGACGCGTACTTGCGCACGTTGTTTTCCAGCCTGTCAACGTACTTTTCCCAACGCTCGTACGAGCCGCCCCATTTGGCGAACTGGTACTGCATGTCGTAATATATGCTCTCTTTGTAGTTCTCTATGACCGATATTATGTTGTCGGTCGAGAACGTGCCCTGCATAAGCTCGGCCATGCGCTTTAGGAAGTAGTCCTTCACATCGTCGTTTTCCAGCAGTCCGCGTATAAGAGTGTTGTCAAACGCGCTGTGCACGCCGTGACCTTCGGGGTTTGTGTAGCGCGTGAAGTAGTTTATGTCCATCGTGTACATTGCCCAGTCCAGATCGAACAGTATCCACTTCCACTTGACGCCCGCCTCGGCGGATTGATAGAACTTTATGTTGCCCGAGTCGGTATTGCCCAAGAGCACCTCGCATAGCACGTAATCGATGTAGTTCTCAAGGTCAATGCGGTCGGTCACGTACTTCAGGTTCTCTTCATCGCTTAGGTCATGGCTGCTTACGAATTCCAGCAACTCCTTGTAGTCCGAATACGAACCGTTGAGCACCTGCGTGTTGCCCTTAATCAGGTCAATGTTCTCTATGGTCGACTTATCGGTTATGCCCTCGTGCTGCGCCACGTAGTACTCGTTTATGCGCTCGCGCAGGTTGTATACGCCCCAGCACTGACCGTTTATGTACAAAACGCACGGCGCGGCGGCCTGATACATCGCGTTAGTGCCCGATGCCAGCGATGTCAACGTCGCATCGCGCAGATGCGTGTACTGCGAATCCTCGCCGCTCGGGCGCAGTGTGAGCGACTTGTAGCTGGTAAAGTCGAGCTGCGGGAAGGGGTTAAAGTCAATCGTGCTGTTGCCATAGCGCGATTTGGCGTACATGGCAATGCCCTTCTGATCCTGCGCGCGGCTGTCCTGACCGATTATCTTTATGCCGATGCGCTCCGAACCCTGCGATACGCCGTTTTCGTCAAAGTACTCGACATTCGCCGGATACTCCCAGCCCATCCAGAAGTTCGCGCCGTGTCCATTGTAACCGTATGGCTCTTCCTCGGTGGCGTTGGGTCCCTTGACCAGCAGTCCGGTTTCCCAATCGAACAGGTACTTGTCGTCGGATACCAGCGACACGACGGGCAACTGATGATCCAGCCCGTAGAAATAGCTCTGCGTGACCGTGTACGAGCATAGATACCCGTCCTTGTACGCCGCGGCGCGTATTATCGTGGTGTCGGATATGTCGATTGCGCCGGTATAGAGCGTGGACGACTGCGTGGGCGTAGAGGAATCGGTGGTATAGTATATCGATGCGCCGTCCTCGGCGGTCAATGTAAGCTGAACACTTTCGCTCATGAGTCCGCCTACCGTGCTGAACTCGACATCGCTTAGCTTGCCCTTATACGACTCGCCCGAGTTTGCGCTGCCCGGCGTGGGCGTACTTAGGTACATGTATCCCACACTGTCGTCGACATAGCCGTACGATACATTGCTATACTGCTGACCCATTGCGCATTCGTCTATTATAGTGCCGTCGGATGTGGAAAGAGTCACCGTGCAGCCGCTCGACGATAGGCGGAAGTTGGTCTCATACTCGTCCTCGTCGGGTTCGCTTGTATTTTCGCCCGAGCAGAATACGGTTAGGTACTGACCCGGCTTGATTTCCGAGCCCTGCGGGAACTGCCACTTGCGCGGCGATTTGGGATTGTCGGATAGTCCCATACCGCTTAGGTCGATAGTGGCATCGCTTCCGTTGTATAGCTCGATAAAGTCATAGCCGTTGGGGTTGGCGTCTGTCTCTTCGGATACGGATGCGCCCACTTCCTGAATGTATACGCCGTATGTGTTGCTTGCGCGGCGGCTTAGCACTGCGCTAAGTTGACCCGCATCGTCATTTGCCGCGCCCGGGGTGGGGCAGAGCAGCTCCTGCGCGCCATCGCCATCGGGCGCATACGACGCGTCGGCGCGCGCCTCGCCGTATGTTATGTACGACATGACACTGCCGCGCGCATTGGACAGAATCACACTGCCGCCGTCCGACGCCAGCGCAAAGCTCGTGTGCAGCTCGTCCGTTGTGCGGTTTTTGCCGCTGGCGAACACGACTAAGTATTCGCCGGGCGACAGCGTTATGTCGGGCAGCAGCCACTTCATGGGCTGCGCGGTATCGTCACTAAGCGCCCAGTCCTTTAAGCTTACCGATTCGCTTCCGCGATTGGTTATCTCTATCCAGTCGGATGCGTCGCCGTCCGCGTCCAGAATGGTCGAGCAGTTGACCGGCTGTACCTCGCTTATGACTATGTCGGCGTTCTCGTCCTGAGTGAGTGCGGCGTGCGCGTTTTCCTCTGTATTGCTAAGTCCGGGCGTTATGTCGGACGTAACCGCCCACTCGCCGGTCTGAACATCGCGCGCGTACGATGTGCCCGAACTGAGCGCGGGTATTTCCACATAGTCGCATACCTGCTCGGAATCGTTTATCAGATACAGCGTCTCGCCCGATGACGATAGCTTGAAATTGGCCTGCATGGGCTGGTTCGGGTCGCTTACGCCCTTGTCATTGGCGTATACAATTGCGCACTCGCCCGCTCCAAGCGTAATAGCCGGAAGCGAATAGAGCTTGTCGGAATCCGCCTTGTCGGTCAGTAGATACCCCTGAAGCGACTGTGCGCTGTCCGATGTGTTTATCAGCTCAATCCAGTCGTACGCCTCGCCGTCCGGCGCGCGGTGCGAGCCCGAATTGGAAGTAACCACCTCGTTAATGAGTATGGGGCCGGACGATGACGCCGCGTATGTGCTCAGATCGCCGCTTGCCACCATGTCATTACCGCTGCGCACGCAGGTTACTATTATCGCGATTATGAGCGCGGCGGCAATGCCTATCACCGGTATCATAAGGTCGCGCCT
>CAYTOU010000261.1:0-3561 GCA_964439295.1 uncultured Oscillospiraceae bacterium | reverse complement strand
CGGTCGGATGCCGCAAGTACAGTGCTCGGCGTTTGCTGCGACTGTACGACTTTTGTAGGCGTATTCGGTTTAGCGGCGGCTTTGTCGCTCTGTGAATCTTGAGAATCGGTAAAATCGCATATCGCGCGTATGAACTCATCGCCGTACATCTTAAGTTTCTGCTCGCCTACGCCGCTTACGCGTAGGAACTCCTCGCGCGTGCGCGGCACCTTGCGTGCCATGTCGGCAAGCGCGGCATCGCCGAATACCATGAATGCCGGCAAGCCCTTTGAGCGGGCAATCTTCATGCGCAACTGGCGCAAATGCTCAAACAGCGGCGCACCGTAATACTGAGATGTGCCCTGCCGTGTGCGAGCTTTTGCGGCGCTCTTTTCCATTTTCAGCTCCGCTACCTGAGAGGCATCGTCATTTGCATATGCGTATACGTGTTGTTCGCCGCGCAATACCGGTATGCTCTTCTCGGTGAGCTTGAGCACGGGATATTGACTATCGGTCAACATCAAAAGCCCTTGAGCAACGAGCTCGTCTATGTAGTCGCCCACCAAGTCCTTACTAACGTCTCGCATTATGCCATATGTTGACTGTCGGTCAAATCCGAGTTGAGTTATGCGTTGATCGCGTGAACCGATGAGAATTCGCTTGAGTAAGACCTTGCCCACCCGCTCATTGCAGCGTTTTACCGCCGAGAGTATCATCTGTGCCTGAGTCGTTATGTCGGTTTCGCCCTGTCCATCGGCCTTGCGTATGCAGTTTGAGCACACGCCGCAGTCGTCTATTTGATCGCCGAAGTATTCGACCAGATATGCGCGCAGGCACTTATGCGTATGAAGGTACGAAGACATCGCGTCCAGACGCTGCCGACGCTTGCGCTTTTCCTCCTCATCACATTCATCGCGCAGTATCATCTGTGTCCAGAAGTTGGCGTCCGAACCATCGCCCAGCAGCACGCATTCGGCGGGCATGCCATCGCGCCCGGCGCGCCCGGCTTCCTGCCAATACGCCTCTACACTTGCGGGCATGTGATAGTGAATGACGAACCGGACATCGGGCTTATCAATGCCCATGCCGAATGCGTTTGTCGCGCATATGATTGGATTCAGATCGTTTATGAAGTCCTCCTGCGCGCGCGTACGGCTTGCGTCATCCATTCCCGCGTGATAGCAGAGGGCGTTAAGCTCGCTTGAAAGTGCTTCGGTATCCTTGCGCGATGAGCAATATATTATGCCACTCTGCCCCTCGTGCTCCTGCAAAAAGCGGCGTATCCACGCCGTGCGCAGTGACTTCTTTATGCGTACGACCGAGAACTCAAGATTGGCTCTGTCGTAGCCGGTATTGATTATCTCGGGCGCATTCAGTTGCAGCAGATTCACTATGTCATCGCGCACATGTTGCGTTGCGGTCGCGGTGAACGCCGCAACCGTCGGGCGCACGGCAAAGCCGGATATAAATTGTGCAATGGTAAGGTAGCTGGGGCGGAAGTCGTGCCCCCACTGGCTCACGCAATGCGCTTCGTCGATTACAATGCGCTTGGCGTTAAGCGATTGCAGCTCGGTTCGGCTCCAATCGCTGTCCAGACGTTCGGGCGCTATATAGAGCAGGCGCACTTCGCCCGCATGCGCGGCGCGCAGTATGGCGCGCGCCTCGTCCGAAGCGACTGTGGAGTTAAGCGCATACGCAGGTATATTTAGCTGTCTTAACTGATCCACCTGATCCTTCATGAGCGATATCAGCGGAGAAATGACTATGGTCATGCCATCGCCCACCAGCGCGGGTATCTGGTAGCATATCGATTTACCGCCGCCGGTGGGCAGTATGGCGAGCAGATCGCCGCCCGACAGTATGCGGCGTATCGCCTTCTCCTGTCCCGGGCGAAAATCGCTAAAGCCGAATACGCGTTTCAGCTCATCGCGTGCGCGCTGCATAAGCGTTTCTATGTCCATAGTCCTCACTCCGTTCATTACATTACAAAGTGCCGGCCATGCAAATTTCACAGCCGGCACATAAACTCTTGTCTACTTATTCTTCAGTGCGTCCGCCGCCAGAATCAGTGCGCCAATCGCGCCCGCGTTATCGCCCAGAGCGGGAGGTACGATGTAGCTATCGATATTCTCCATGATCTCGGGGATGTTCACGTATCCATTAAGGAAATCGCGGGTGTTCTTGCGTATCATCGGGAACAGATGCGTCTTATGCATTACGCCGCCGCCCAGCACAATGCGGTGCGGGCTGTACATGACAACGGCGTTTGCGCACATCTGACCCAGGTAGTATGCCTCCAGCTCCCATGCGAAATGGTCATCCGGCAGGGTCGATGCCTTTACGTTCCAGCGCGCCTCTATCGCGGTGCCGCTTGCCAGACCTTCCAGGCAGCCATCGTGGAATTGGCAGCAGCCGTGCGGCATCGGATCGTCCTTATGCACGCGCAGCATTATGTGACCCAGCTCGGTATGCATTGCGCCGTGCAGTATGCGGTTGTCGGTCACCAGACCGCCGCCTATGCCGGTGCCAACCGTCACGTACAGGCAGCTGCTAAGACCCTTCGCCGCGCCCATCGCGTGTTCGGATATCGCCGCGGCATCCACGTCCGTATCAAAGCCCACGGGCACGCCCAGTGCATCCTTAAGTGTGGAGTACAGCGGGAAATTGGCCCAGGGTCTCTTGGGCGTCGTGGTAATGTAGCCATAGGTCGCGCTGGCGCGGTTGAGGTCAACCGGACCAAACGAGCCTACGCCCAAAGCTTCAATGCCCTTGCCCTTAAAGAAGTCGATTATACCGAGCATGGTCTCGGCGGGAGTAGTCGTGGGCAGACTGATTCGTTCGAATATATTACCGTGTTCGTCACCGGTCGACAGTACCATCTTAGTACCGCCGGCTTCCAAAGCACCAAGCAGCATATTAATTGCCCCCATTTCCGTAATAATGAGTATCTATTGCTATCAGGCGGACGCTGCGTCATGTTCTTCGGAATCAAAGAATTCCTCGGCCTTTTTGCGCCAGCGACCGCGCTTATAGAATATAGCGGTCAGCACAGTGGTCATAACCCAGCTGAGCAAAAGCGAATAGTACAGCGAGTCGGATGAACCGTTAGGCAAATCCGCACTGCGCGTCAGGTACGCTATGCCATATGCGGCGGGCACGCGCAGTATGACCGTAGTGAAAAGCGATATCCACATGGGCGTCATTGTATCGCCCGCGCCGCGCATTACGCCCGAAAGTACCTGGCTTACAGAGAACGCCACATAGCCTATTGCGATTATGGACATCATATGCATGGACGTATCGATTACCTCGGACGTGTTTGTGAACAGCCCGAAGAGGTAGCGTCCGAATATCATAATCAATGCGGTGCATACGGTGGACACGATAAGACCCAGTTTAAGTCCCTCGCGCGTACCCGCAGTCACGCGATCCAGATTATGTGCGCCCACGTTCTGACCGGCATATGTGGTCATCGCCATGCCGAACGTGAAGTTGGGCATCATTGCAAAGCCGTCCACGCGCATGACAACGGTGGTACAGGTGATTATATACGCGCCGAAGCTGTTGGTGAGCGACTGCACC
>CAYTOU010000260.1:0-3563 GCA_964439295.1 uncultured Oscillospiraceae bacterium | reverse complement strand
CGCACCTTCCAATATATATTCCGTTCCCCTGCCTGCTCATAGCATTGCAACATCAGAAAGGCCGCAGGCAGATCAAAGTTTTCTTTGCAGCTTTCTTTTTCAAAAGAAAGCGCGTTCCCCCCGTTCTCAACTCTTCACCAGCCGCTCTTGAGCGAGTTGGCGCCAGTCTAGGCGGAGTAGGCAGACTGTGAAAGCTATTACGCTTAGGCCCCAGGTGAGCGGGTAAGCCCAAGCGATGGTCTGGTAGGCGTAGACGACGCGTAGGGCGAGAGTCACGTAGATAATGCGTATGCCGCACCAGCAGACAAGCATAGTGGTCATCGGGATTATCGACTTGCCGCAGCCGCGCATGACGCCCGCAACGCAGTGCGCGTAGGCCAGTAGGAAGAAGAAGAACGCGGTTATGCGCATGTGTATTACGCCGTACTCAATGGCTTCGGCAGAGGACGTGAATATGCGCATGCCCTGCGGCGCGAGTAGGAACATGATTACACCTAATAGCTCCGCGGCTATGCAGCCCGCGGCTATGCCGATTATAGAGCCGCGACGCGCACGCTCCCACTTGCCCGCGCCTAGGTTCTGACTGACAAATGTCGGCAGTGACATCGCAACGTTCGTTATAGGTAGGAACGCAAAGCCCTCCAGCTTCGCATACGCGCCGTGACCCGATATAGCGTACGCACCGAACGTGTTTATGTTCGCCTGTATTACCATGTTGCCTATGCTGATTACGCAGTTCTGTATGCCCGTGGGTAAGCCCTGACGGATTATCTCGCGCATAATGGCGCCATTGCCGCGTAAACGTAGCTTGCTTAGGTGTAGACGCGTGGCATCGCTCGCGTGACACATGCGCCATAAGCAGAGCACTACGCTCAATGCCTGCGCAATGACGGTCGCCAAAGCCGCGCCTCCAGCACTCCAGTGGAATACCGCGACAAATAATAGATCCAATACTACGTTGGATAAGGACGATACGATCAAGTAGTATAACGGGTGTAGACTGTCGCCCACCGCGCGCATTATCGCCATGCAAGTGTTGTACATTATCGCAGTCGATACACCGGCAAAGTATATGCTGAAATACGCAGTCGCATCCGGCATGACGCTGTCCGGCGTGTTCATCCACCTGAGCAAATACGGCGTGATTATAAGACCCACTATGGTCGATATTACCGACGCAATTATGCCGAATAGAAAATTGGTATGTATGGAGCGCTCTATGCCGTCCTTGTCGCGCGCACCGTAAAAGCGCGATATGACTACGCCGCCGCCCACCGCTATGCCGTTGAATAAGCCTATTATCAAAAATACCAGATTGCCTGATAGACTGACCGCCGCAAACGCATCATTGCTGGCAAAATTGCCCACCACCCACGCATCGGTCATGTTGTAAAACTGCTGCAGCAGCTGACCTAAAAACATGGGCACCGCAAAGGCTATCAGCCCGCGTACAATCGACCCCTCTGTCAGATCCACGCTGTGCGATATGTGGAATTTTCCGCTGTGACTTGCCATCGATATGCTCCCTTTCTTAGGCGCGCCTTTGCGCCTATGTATACGCAAAAACGTATAAACACACATTTTAAGTATAGAAAGCTGTCCCGACTCAAATCAACGTACTTTATGTTTTATCATAGTTAATTCCGCTTGGCACGGGCGGCATCGAACTATGTGAGGCGTAAACGTGTTGACCGCGCGTGGGTTTTTTACTATAATAGCCGTATGAGTGATTTTGTAAGAAGATTGCGGGCATGTCCCGCGCGAATAGTGTTACTGATAATTGCGGTAATTATGCTATGCCCATGCATAGCAATGGCCGAGTCCGAGTCGGAAGAAAGCGAGCCGTATCCGCTGCTTACATTGGTCAACAAGTGGCATGCGCTCGAGGACGGGTATGAGCCCACGCTGGTAAGCATAGGCGATGGGCACAAGCTGGACGCGCGCGCTGTGACCGACTTCAATCAAATGATGGCGGACTGTCGCGCGGCGGGTTTGGAGCCCAAGGTGCGCTCATCCTACCGCACGCAGAAAAAGCAGGTATCGCTATACGAAAACAAGGTGAGCCGGCTACTAAAGAAGGGCTTAAAGCCGATTGACGCGCGCATGGAAGCGGCTACGGTAGTCGCATATCCGGGCACGAGCGAGCACCAGTTGGGCTTAGCGCTGGACATAGTGGACGCGGACTACACGGCGCTGGAGACCGATCAGGAGAACACGCCGGTACAGAAGTGGCTGATGAAAAACAGCTGGCGATACGGATTCATATTACGCTATCCATCGGGCAAGAGCGACATAACGGGCATCATATACGAGCCATGGCATTACCGCTATGTAGGGCGCGCTGCCGCCGCCGAGATGCACCAGACGGGCTTATGCCTTGAGGAGTACATAGAGGCGTACATATCGGACGATGCGCGCGCGGTGCCGCTGGGCATTACGCAGGTCTGTCATATTTATTTACCTCGGGCGCTACGGTATTGAACCGCGCGCCCTTTTTATGCGTCTAATAAACGTACTTCAGTATACAAGTTATTTTAAACTATACTAAGAAGGCGATTATATGACGCGCAGACGCAAAACCACCGATATTCAGCCCACGGGCAATCGAAAGCGCAGGCGCAGGCGGCGTTTTCGCGTATTACGGATACTGATAGTTACCGTTGCGGCGATCATACTTTTAGCGGCGTTTGAGTCGGAGTTATACTTTACGCCGCTTGAGCCGTTATCATCGGCGGCGTACGGTATAGTGGACGCCTGTGCGAGCGTTGCGGAGGACGGGATATACGGGATTACACAGCTATTCAGCGGTTCTTCTTCAAGCGGCACTCAGCAGAGCAATTTTCCGCTTACGCTACTTGTGAACCGATGGCATCCGCTATCCGACGACATACAAGTGACGCTTATATCTATTGAGGACGGCAAGTCAGTCGACTCGCGCTGTGCGGGCGACTTAAATGAGATGTTAGCGGACTGTCGCGCGGCGGGGTTAAGTCCGGTCATACGTTCGGCGTACCGCTCGGAGCGGTACCAGCAGGAGTTATTTGACAACAAGGTCAGTCGGCTCAAATCTTCGGGTTTAAGTGCGGACGATGCGTACAACGAGGCTATGACTGTAGTCGCTTTGCCCGGCACGAGCGAGCATCAGACCGGGCTTGCCTTAGACTTAGTCGATGCGAGCTATCAGGAGCTTGACGAGAATCAAGAGAACACCGCTGTTCAGAAGTGGCTCATGCAAAACAGCTGGCGCTACGGCTTCATCCTCCGCTACCCCACCGGCAAAAGCGACATCACCGGCATCATATACGAGCCCTGGCACTACCGCTACCTCGGTCGCGACATGGCCAAGGCCGTGTACGAAAGCGGGCTTTGCTTGGAAGAGTATCTGGGGGAGTAGACGAGGGAGAACGCGCTTTCTGATGGGGCATTGCGTGAGCGCTGCAGGGGAACGCGCTTTCTTTTCGGGAAAAGAAAGCTGCAAAGAAAAGCCGTTCGCCTTCGGCCTGTTCTAATGCAGCATTGCTGTATGCAGGCAAAAGAGAACGGATATATATTGGAAGTTGCTT
>CAYTOU010000259.1:0-3568 GCA_964439295.1 uncultured Oscillospiraceae bacterium | reverse complement strand
CCTTCCGCCCGCGAGCTGCGGGCACCTTCCCTTTCAGGGACGGCTTTGGGGAATGGGCTACGGCGCAACCCACGCATACTACCTCACCCTATTCCCTAATCCCTGTTCCCTAGTCCCTCTAACACCCCGCACACTATCTCCAACTGACCACTGGACACTGCCCACTGATCACTCTCCCCGCCCGCCCGCACACTAACTAAAGCTAACGGCTAACCGCTAACGGCTAACAGCTCACGCAAAAAAAGAACCGCCGCACCAAAGCGACGGTTCCTTAAACCAACAAACCAACACCCTAACTCACTGCGCCTGCTCCGCTTCCATCTCGCGCAGTTCGCGCTTGCTGCGGAAGTCCTCGCGGGTTACCACGCCGTCTTCCAGCGCGGCGCGCTTGAGGCGCACGTAGCACTGCGCGTGCACGCCCACGCGGTAGGGCATTATCAGGTACATTATCATCAGCACCGCAATCAGTATCAGCGCCAGCGTGATTATGAGTCCCAGCTGACCCAGGTTGAGCATGTTGAGTCCCACGCCCACTGCCATTACAAGTATCATCGCCACGCACGCCAGCAGGTACCAGCCTATGAAGCTGAGCGATACCTTAAACAGCGCGAAGTGGTTGCGGCGCGCTATGCGGCGGGACGCGCGCACTGCCTTGCGCACGCCTATCTGCGGACGCTCGGCCAGCGCCATGCCGGACAGCGAGTAGCTTATGCGCTTAAACACCATCAGCCATGCGCTGATAACCATCCACACGCACATAACCGCGGCGTATATCCAGCCGTACTGCGCGATGTACTGCGACGCAAGCAGGTTGTTTACCACTTCTTCGGACGTAGCGCCGGCGAACATGGCAAAGTCCTGCGCGCGCAGACCGGTCGCCAGCGCCGTGCCTGCCAGCATGCCCAGCAGCAGCACTTCCAGCACTATGCGCCAGCCCAGCAGGCATATGGCCTCCCAGAAGGGCAGAAGTATGGAGCGGAAGAAGTACGGACCGGTGTAGCCCTTAAGCACCGTGGATGCGCTCGGGTTCTTTAGGCGTATCACGCGCAGCATGAACTTCTGTATGCCGATTGTCAGCGGCAGCATTATGATAAGCTCGAGCAGCCATGCCCAGAGGTTTATCTTGGTCACATTATTGATCAGATTGCTGTGCAGGCTGAGTCCCTCGTCCGATATCGACATGGACAGATTGAATGTCAACTGCGTGCTGTCCGCGCCCTGAGCCTGCTGTACATTGGCCCAATCGCCAAACGCCTTGATCTCATCAATGGTTGTCGGATAAAACTGTGCTATGCCCCATACCGCGCCGAAGTACACCAGCACCAGTATGAACGCGATAAGCGTTGCCAGGAACACAGGGCCCCTGCTCTCCCCGCCAAGTATGCCCTTGACATCCTTTTTGATTGTCTTTCTGTCCAGCATTGCCTTTCTTCCCTTTCTTTTACGCCCTCTGGGGGCGCTGCCTTACTCACCTAAATTATTGTCGTCCGAATTGTCGTCCTCGATTTCAACATTACCGCCCACATCGGGCTTTTTAAGCATAATGGCCTTTATGCGCAAATAGTATTCGGCGGCGGCCGCTTCCGCGCGCGGATAGCACACCGCGCCCAGCACGATCGACGCAACCGACATAGCCACCGCGAACAGGTTGCTATCGGTGAACAGCAGCAGTGCCGCGACCGTGGGTGCGATTGGCGGCAGTATGTACGGCAGCAGCGTCAGCGCCAGGCGGAAGTATTCGCCCATGCGCCCGTGCATGACAATCGTACTCATCTTAAGCGACGCCATTGCGCCCATGCGCGGGCTATCCGACAGCATGAAGTACTGCTGCGAGTACGCTATATAGCGGGTAATATACACCGCCAGCGCGAGCACGCCGCCCAGTATCAGCGTACCGATGCCGCCCATGCCGGTTTTATACACCATAAGTCCCTGCACGGTGACCGACGCGGGTATCATCATCCATATATACAGCATAAGCGTGCGCCACAGCATTGCGCGTATGGACACGAAGTATATGCCGCCGTTGAGCCCATCGAACAGTTCGGTCGGGTTTCCGGCGCTTTCGTGCATTGTGTGTATCATATATCGCGCCTTGCCCAGTTCCAGCGCGGGCGATATGAAAAGCGATATCAGCACCTGGAACAGTATCTGTCGCGTATTGACGATCATCAGCGCGCCGGTATCAATTGTATCCAGGTCGATATTCCATGTCGTTACACAGCTCATAATCAGCACGGGCACATTGACCAGTGCCAGCATGAGTCCTATCATAAGTGCCGTCCGTTTATAATTGCCGTTTTCCTTCAGGCGCGCAATTGCCGTCCTACGCACATCGGCTATATCAATCGGCTGAACCGGCCCCATTTGAAAAATCACGTTGAGTCATACACCTCGCTTTGGCGGTCAGTGCGCACAGGGCGCATTGTCCATTGAATTGATTATAGCATCTTTAGCGGGATTAGAAAAGGCATTTAATCTTAAAACGCGAAATTTCCGATAAAAATTCTTAACACTTACGAACAAGGTCGACACTTGCCGCATATAATATGATACAATTGCATCAAGCAATCGCCGCATGCGGCAGGAGGAGTCAATTATGAGGGACTATCACGTACACACGACCTATTCGCCGGACGGCAATGCGACCTTACGCGAGCAATTCGCCGCGGCGCAATCCTTAGGGCTTAGTGAAATATGCATAACCGACCATCTCGACCTAAACTACTGCGACCCTGCCTTTGACAAGGTAATCGATTACGACAGTTATTTTGCCGAGATAGACTCTTTGCGCGCGGAGTTTCCGAATCTCGTGATACGCCGGGGCATAGAGGCGGGCGAGCACGCGGGCTCGACGCAAGAGACGCTTGCCGTTATAAAGGCGCACGACTTTGACTACGTCCTATTAAGCCAGCACATGATAGACGGCTTAGACCCCTACCATTACGACGAATTTCTAAACGGGCGCACGCCCGCCCAAGCGTACCGCGCCTACGCGGAGCAGGTATGGGCGAGCATAAACCGCGTGGATGACTACGACTGCCTAGCGCACCTTGGGTACTGCTCGAAGTTTGCGCCCAAGCGTGCGGACTTACGCCCATTCGACCGCGCCTACGCGCCGGACATCGTTGACGCGATACTGAAGAAATTAGCGCAGGACGGCAAGGCGCTTGAGATAAACACATCGGGCTTAAAAAACGGCGGCACGTCCACGATACCCGGCCCGGACATAGTGCGCCGCTTCATTGATCTAGGCGGCGAGTTCATCATGTTCGGCAGCGACGCGCACTACACCGAGTACGTAGCCTACGAATTCGACTACGCCCGCCGCATGGCGCTGGAATGCGGCGCGAAGTACACGTTGACGTTTGAGCGCAGAAAAGGCACTCCGGTCAAGATTGAGGAGTGACGGGGGAACGTTTCTTTCTTTGAAAAGAAAGAAACAAAGAAACTTTGATCTGCCTGCGGCCACTCTGATGTGGGATTTGCTGTGAGCAAGCAGAGGGAACGATCATATATTGGAAGGTGCGTTTGCCTTCTTTCGTCGCTGGTTTCGCCATGAGCCAGC
>CAYTOU010000258.1:0-3582 GCA_964439295.1 uncultured Oscillospiraceae bacterium | reverse complement strand
AGAGCTGTTAGCGGTTAGCCGTTAGCTTTTAGCTTGAGTAAGTATGCATTAAGCCACCGGTTCAATCAGAGCCGACGGCTTAAGTTATATTACTTATAATGCGATTATGTCATTACCGCGTTGCCCACCCCATCGCAAACTCCGCAATAAGCCCGCTGGCTTTGGCATTAAAATTCCTCTCCTGCGCCTCACGCATCTGATCGCAAGCCTCTTCGTCAGTAAGCAAATGCCGCACATCTCGACGTATATCCTCATCATTGCGGGCATACGCCGCCGCTCCTAAACTTTCGAAAAACTCCGCGTTGCGCGTTTCTACGCCCTCGATGGGGTTTATGACTATGAACGGCTTGCGCATCGTCATTATCTCGGTCGACGTTAGACCGCCCGACTTGGACAGTATTATGTCGGCACTGCTCATTAGAGGGAACATCGGGCTGACATAGCCTAATATGTGTATGTGGCTGCTGCCCTCAAAGCGCGTGGAAAGTTGCTCGCGTAAATCCTCGTTATTGCCGCAGACCACGCTTATCTGCGCATCCATGTCGCTTAACGTGTCCACTACCTCGGGCAGATTGCCCGCGCCCATGCTGCCGCCAATTATCAGTAGGTGCTTTTTGTCGGGGTCGATTTCCTGCGCAAGTTTGGCCTGCCTTATGTCGCTGCACTCCTTGCAAGCCGGGTCGACCGGTATGCCTAAGGGGTGGAGCTTTTCCTGCGGCAGACTCTTTTTGACAAATTCGCCGTCAAGTAGCGGATGCGGCGTTATGTACGCGTCCAGATCGGTTTCCTCCCAAAATGGCGCGCATGTGTAGTCGGTCATTATGCCTATCGTCGGCGGCAGGTCGACGTGCGTGTTCTTAAGGTGCGTTAGCGCCTGCGCCGCAAATATGTGGCTGGTCAGAATCACGTCCGGCGCCTCGCTGCGTATGTACTCGGTCAGCTTGGAGGCGTATAGAGTGTTGGCAAAGTACACTATCGACTTGAAGCGCGGCGTGCTTATGAACTGTCCGGCGCGGTATATCTTTCCGAACGCGCGCGGCGAACGGCGCACGAGCTTTACGTACGCACCGCCCACTATGTCCGATGTATGCTTGCCCGTGAGCGTCAAAAAGTCGCATACCGTGGCTTCGCAGCCGCGCAGATTCAGTGCGTGAGCGGTTGCATGCGCGGCACTCATGTGCCCGCCGCCCATCTTAGTGGCAAATATAATTGCCTTCAATGTGATGCACATCCCTTCCGCATCTCATCTATCCATATATGATGATATCATATCGCGCGGCAAAAGCACATAGATAAACTATGACAATTGTAGCAAGTAAACGTCATAAACCGCACAAAACTCAGCTGCGCGCATGTCGCGCTTTACAAGCTCGCGGACAAAACGTATAATTAAGGAAGAAGGGGGGATATCCATGAAGAGAATAATCGCCGTGCTATTGGCATCAGTAATGCTCGCTGTCTCTCCGCTCGCGTTTGCCGATGATGATGAAGTGGTATATGACAGCTCGAGCGAAGTCGTGTTCGATGGTATGAATCTGACCGGCAATCATTCCGCCGATGATGCTGAAATGACACTGGCATATCAAAACGATGACGGCACCAACTTTGCCGAATACATTATCGACTCCATGGCTGTCGTGTCGTATGAGCGGCTGAATGCAACCTCCGGAAGCGACGCCGCATTGGCAGCGGTAAACGCATTGGTAGAGGCGCAGGGCATAACTGCTCAAGATATGACCATAACCGACACATATGAGGTAAGCGACGACGCAAATTCGGCACGCTATACCGTGTACCGTATTGAATACACGACCGGCTCGGGCGAGGACGCGTGCAATAACGTAGATGTGTACTATGAAGGCACCGACTGGGCATACCGCTTCCATGCACAAATACCCGCGGATGTGTATGAAAGCTACGCCGACAAGCTGCAAGGATGGATTGCGGCGCTGAACATATCCGATGCCATTGCGCCCGCGTATTACGAAAGCTCGATAATCGATGACTACGCGCACTTCGACATGCAGACTGCTGAAGATCAAGCCGAGTTGGTCGATTACGAGGAGTATTCCGACGTATCGTATGTTCAGACATATATGTATGACGGCGGCATGGTAACATATTCGTTTGAAAGGTATGCGCCTTGCGAGGATAGCGGCGATGTCAATCTGTTTCTTGCGGCCGACGTATACGCTTCCAAGACCGATGCCGAGCTTACCATAACCGAGGATGACGACCTGACCGCGCGCCTGAGTTACCCCACGTATCGCGTGGAGTACGTGACAGGTTCGGATGAGGACACATGCCAGAACATGGATGTGGCGGCGATGCTGGATGACTGCACGCTTATATTCCACGTAAGCGCAGGCGCGGACAACTACGAAGAGTATCAGTCGGTTATAGAAGGCTGGATTGACGCGCTCGAAATAGTCGATGCAGACGCAACTGTGGCCGAATAACCCGATTTAATTGACATAGTAAAAGCGCATGGACGCGGCATGTACGCCGCAAATCCATGCGCTTTTTGCGTTTGCTGTTTATCTCAATTGTCCGCAAACATAGGCGTGGACAGATACCTGTCGCCCGTGTCGGGCAGCAGTGCCACTATTACCTTGCCTGCGTTTTCGGGACGCTTAGCGAGCAGCGATGCGGCGTATACCGCCGCGCCCGACGATATGCCCACGAGAACACCTTCCTTGTGCGCTATCTCGCGCCCGGTCGCGAACGCGTCTTCGTTCTCTACCGGTATGATCTCATCATAGACATGCGTGTTGAGCGTGTCAGGCACAAAGCCCGCGCCTATGCCCTGTATCTTGTGCGGACCGGATACACCCTTTGACAGCACGGGGGAGCCGGCGGGCTCGACCGCAACCACGCGCACGTTCGGGTTCTGCGACTTCAGGTATTCGCCAACGCCTGTTATCGTGCCGCCCGTGCCCACACCGGCCACGAATATATCGACCTTGCCATCGGTGTCGCGCCATATCTCCGGACCTGTTGTGCGGCGGTGTACGTCCGGGTTGGCGGAGTTGGTGAACTGGCTGGGTATAAAGCTGTTCGGGGTGTTTGCCGCCAGCTCCTGCGCCTTGGCGATTGCCCCCTTCATGCCCTTGCTGCCCTCGGTCAGAACCAACTGCGCGCCGTACGCCTTGAGCAGATTGCGGCGCTCAACGCTCATTGTTTCCGGCATGGTCAGTATTATCTTGTATCCGCGCGAAGCCGCGACCGAGGCAAGTCCAATGCCGGTATTGCCGCTGGTGGGTTCGATTATGACCGCGCCGGGCTTGAGCAAGCCCTTTGCCTCCGCGTCATCCAGCATGGCCTTTGCGATGCGATCCTTTACGCTGCCCGCGGGGTTAAAGTACTCCAGCTTGGCCAGTATGGTCGCGTTCAGCTCGTGTGCGCGCTCGTAATTGCTTAGCTCCATCAGGGGAGTAGAACCTATCAGCTCGGTTACCGTCTTGTATACCTTCATATTAAACGCTCCTTTTTGCCACTGTGGGCTGTATATTAAAGTCCTTTAGTGTATGCCTTACAACAAAAACGGCATATACATCTGTCAGTGGCGCGGCGCGGTGTCCT
>CAYTOU010000257.1:0-3582 GCA_964439295.1 uncultured Oscillospiraceae bacterium | reverse complement strand
TGCGTAATTGGGGCTTTAAATCGACAGCAATTTGATGTACAATTATGCTATACTCTATCAGGAGGTAATTGATCAAATGAAGCTTAAACTTGAAGCACTGGGCTGCGGCTGCTGGGAAAAGAACGGCTACAGTCTGCCTAAGTTCGATATAGCGGCCATGCGCGCACAGACGCAGGCTGCTCCCGAGTGGCTGCACTTTGGCGCGGGCAACATATTCCGCGCATTCACGGCGGCGCTGTGCCAGCAGTTGCTGGAAGAGGGCGCAACCAAAACCGGCATAGTGGTATGCGAAGGCTTTGACGGCGAGATAATCGATAAGGCCTATCAGCCCTTCGATAACCTGAGCCTACTGGTCGTACTGCGCGCCGACGGCACTATCGAAAAGCGCGTTATAGCATCCGTCGCCGAGTCGCTGCGCATTGATGGCGCGCGTCCCGCCGATTGGGAGCGCACCTGCGCCATATTCGAAAATCCCTCGCTCAAGATGGCCAGCTTTACTATAACCGAAAAGGGCTACGCGATATCCGCGCCCGACGGTACCACGCTGCGCTATGTTCAGAGTGACATGAACGCGGGCCCCGACAAGAGCGGTTCGCTCATGGGCATGGTAACATCTCTCATGCTGCACCGCTTCAATGCGGGCGCATACCCGATTTCGCTGGTATCCATGGACAACTGCTCGCATAACGGCGAAAAGCTGCAGCGCGCTGTAATGGCTATGGCCAATGCATGGCTGGAAAAGGGCTTTGTAAATAAGGACTTCATCGACTACCTGAGCGACCCCAGCCGCGTTGCTTTCCCGTGGTCCATGATAGACAAGATCACCCCGCGTCCGGATGCCAAGGTCGCCGGCATGCTGACCGAGTCCGGCTACGAGGATGCCGAAACCATTATCACCGGCAAGAAGACCTATACCGCGTCCTTCGTAAACGCCGAGCAGGCGCAGTATCTGGTAATCGAGGACGCGTTCCCGGCGGGACGTCCTGCGCTTGAGAAGACCGGCGTATACTTCGTCGATCGCGAGACCGTCAATAAGGTCGAAAAGATGAAGGTCTGCACCTGCCTTAACCCGCTGCACACCGCCTTGGCCATACTGGGCTGCATACTGGGCATGCAGACCATCGCACAGGAAATGACCGATGCCGATCTGAGCGCACTTGTAAAGCGCATCGGCTATAAGGAAGGTCTGCCTGTCGTAGTCGATCCCGGCATCATGAAGCCCTCCGACTTCCTAAATGACGTACTGACCATACGTCTGCCCAACGTGTTCATGCCCGATACGCCTCAGCGCATAGCCACCGACACTTCACAGAAGCTGTCCATACGCTTTGGCGAGACCATCAAGGAGTACATACGCCGCGGCATGGATCTGGGCGAGCTCAAGGGCATTCGCTTCGTATTGGCCGCCTATCTGCGCTACCTGATGGCGATAGATGACGAGGGCAAGCCGTTCGAGTGCAGCCCCGACCCGCTGCTAAACGAGCTGCAGGAGCACCTCAAGGGCATCAAGCTGGGCGGCGACTTCTGCGAGTGCCAGGTAAAGCCCATACTGGAGAACGCCAACATATTCGGCGTAAACCTGTACGAGGCCGGCCTTGCCGAGGACATAATAGCCATATTCAAGAAGCTGATTGCCGCCCCGGGCGCCGTGCGCGCAGAGCTGCATAAGCTGGTTGAGGGATAATTATTAGTGTGCTTTTTGCCCCTTCCCGGATACGGGAAGGGGCTTTATTCTTAAAGGTAGACTTTTAAAAGCGATAGATCGCAATAATATAAATGTCAAAATAAAATCGTAAAAACAATTGACAAGCACGCCAAAATATACTATAATATTTACAGATGGTTGAGCGCTTAACTGTTGATTATTATAAGCATTAGCAGACACTGAAGGAGATGTGCATCTTTTTGACGATGAGGAATAAGTAGACAGGGGGTATTGGTATGAAACGACGAGCTTTATGCGTACTGTTGATTTGCCTTTTACTTGCCATGAGTGTCCCAATGTTGGCAAGTGCATCGTCGTGTAAAGAACCCGCTTACAACTATATGACGCTCAATTTTACCGGTGAACGTCACAATGTACAATCCTATTTTACGGGCATAAAAGTACATAGTGGTAGTTCGGTAATGAACAACGAAGTTAAGAATACAACGTATGCCTATAGTCTACTACGACTGACAAATGATTCGGGCCAATGGAATTCGAGTTCGGGAACAACCTATGATTCTTCAACAAGTGCTACAGTTACTGTGTATGTTGCGCCGCTGGTTAGATATGTGACAAAAGGAAAAGCAACTTGCTATGTCCATTGTCATACGTGTAACGCAGGCAAAAGCACATATACGGGTGAAAAATCAACCTCTGGCAGGACTTCTGGTGTACAGTTTAAAATAACACTGTAGATATGTGATGTGGACAGGTGGCGGACGTTATTCACGTCCGCCATACGGCTATTAAGTAACAAGGGGAGGGCAACACATGCTTGCGTCACTTGTACTGCAAATCAGAAGTCTATTCAAGTACCACAAACGATATATGCTTTCGCAGATTGTATCTTATACCGTGATTTCGTTTATTATAATATCGAGCGTGCGCATTGCGTGGCTATATGCTGAGATAGCAAATTTTGAATATACGAACATCTATAAAATTGACATAAAGGACGATATAGATATCAAAAGCCTTGACGAGGCAATAGGCAGCTTTATTGAATCTTCGGACAGTCGCGACATTGTGCAGGCATTTGCCCCGAACAAAGATAACGGCTGTGTCGTAATGGGCACAAATGGCATAGCAGATGCATTCTGGGTATGGGATCACCTGGATAGTTCGCTAATACGGGATGACAAAGCTTATGCTTGGATGGGCTCGGGATTTTGGCAAAATGATACCGGTTACAAATTTCCATACGATCAAATTACGATAAATGATGAAAATTATAAAGTCGCCGGAGTCGTCGATATGCAAATGTATTGTGACCGAGAGAATGTACAGATGTATTCCGAATACGGCGTGTATCTGCCGCTTAAAAGGTATATTGATTCTGAATTTCCGATAGATTATATCGCACTTAGATTGTATAACGCGCCCGATGAAGCCAGGCATACGCTGATTTGCGAATTGTTTTCACAGTTTTCGGATGATGACATACTGCCGCTACCTAAGGTACGGCTTGCCGGCTTTGGTACATTGATTGCGCTTATTTGTATTCCGATGGTACTTGTTTGCGCCATCTTGTTGGGTAGACAGATGCACGACTATTGCATGCAAAGGCGTAGCCTGATTTGGGTCGAAAGTGCAATGGGCGCAACGGCCGCGCGCGTTTTTTCAGAACTGTTCATTCAGATTGTTTTGCTTTCTCTTATCGGCTGGGCAATATCGCTTTATCCTTCCGATATTGTGTACTGCTATGCAAACTATGATCGTATATTTCCAAAGTCGGGATGGGCATTTACGAGTATTATATATTTTGTGGTGATTTGGCTTACGCATGGAGTGGCTATACGCCGCGTTATATGTGCCACATTAGAGCGTGTTTCTAAAATTCCTTAAGCTGCAATTTCGGCGGCTTTTCCGCCATC
>CAYTOU010000256.1:0-3601 GCA_964439295.1 uncultured Oscillospiraceae bacterium | reverse complement strand
ATGCTCCTCTCCGCCATTCATTCCGTCGCGGGCGAGGAACGCCTGAACCTGCTCATGGTCAGCGACGCGATTCCCGCGGGCGCGAAATTGTATTGATATTTTTCCTCCTCTGAATTGATAAAAGACCGGACTTGTTCCGGTCTTTTTTGCTGCACGAATGGCGTACGCGGAAGCTTAAATCGACTGGCACGAATATTGCATATAGGTATTAATGACAACATTGACAAAGGTTATTCCTTGGAGGTTTTATGAAAAGGAGTCGTTTATTCTTACTGATCGCGGTATTCGCCGTGTTTTTACTCACGAACGCGGTCGCCGCTGCGTTGGATCTCGGCGTGGAGGAACTCACGCTCGATCCCGGCGAATTCTATGAATTCACCCCGCAGGAGGGCATCGTCCATTGGTTCGTCAGTGATGAAACCGTGCTCGAGCTCGGAAGCGGAGACTATATGGGCGTCCGCGCGCTGGAGCCGGGTACGGCAGTTGTCTTCGCTATGACCGATGACAACAGCGAGGTGGATTCCTGCGTGGTCACGGTCACCGGCGAAGCGAAGGCTGTAAAATCCGGCGACCTTTATTATCAAGATCTGACCGAAGACGACCTCGCGAAGGTGAACGATCCCGCACTCGCGGCGGTACTGAGCATAGCGAACAATACCGCGGCCTTCCCGATGGGAATCGGCGACCTGAGCGGATATGATTACAAAGTCCTGATTGTCGTCAAAGATGGCTCTCAGCAGAAGGTCGCGGACGCAGCCGAGGCGATGGGTCTTTCGGACACGTGGGCGTATGAATTCTCCAGCATGGCAGCCCTGTGCGGCGACGCGAATGACATCGCCAAGCTGCTGATCGACTACCGGGATGACATCGTCTCAGTTGAGACGGATGTAAAGTACACAATCAATTCAGATGGAGATGAAACCGAGAGCAACGGTGTCACGGACTTGAGTGAAAACGCCGAAATTTTGTCGAATATCAAGGCAATGCATGACATGGGTTTCACGGGAGAAGGGCAGTACGTCGTAATCATTGATACCGGTGTTAAGTCCAATCATGAGCAATTCGAGGACGCGAACGGTAATTCAAGAGTCGTGTATGAGCATTGCTATTCTTCTTCCGCGAGAGATTGGGGGGAAACGACAATTGAAGTGGATGGCCAATCTGTGAATGCTTACGAGAAGCAATCGCCGGCTTGCGAAGGCAGGAAAACAGAAGCCGACAGCGCGGTCCCATCCGGCGCTCAATTTTCCTCAAGCTTTAACCACGGGTCGCATGTCGCGGGTATCGCGGCAGGTAAAGACGGCGTCGCTCCCGACGCGAAGATCATCGCCATTCAGGTCTTTACCGAATTCATTTATTACGGTCTTGATTCCAATGGCAACGCGACCAATGATGTTGTCTCTTATTCGTGCTCGATGTATGCCAGTGAAGGCGTGAAAGCGATGGAGTACATCACGAAATTGATGAATAAAGGCATCGTTCCCGCGTCTGTGAACATGAGTTACGGCGGCGGCCCGTATTATTCGGCGTACACGTCTTATTATGCCGATAGCTATTTCGCCAATTTCCTGAAGAAGGGAACAGTTCTCTGCGCCGCGGCAGGAAATGATGGGAAGGACGGATTGGTAAACAATACCGCCGCGAGCAAATATACCTTCGCTGTCGGCGCGCTGGACGATCAGCCAGATCCCGTGGTTGTGTATTATTCTAACTACAGCGAACTGGTGGATATCCTCGCTCCGGGGACCTGGCTCAATTCCGCGATATATACGGACGAAGCCGGGGTCAACACTGTTACTCCGGGTACCAATGGTTATGCTCAATTGCAGGGTACCTCCATGGCGACGCCGATGGTGGCCGGGGCTTTTGCGCTGCTGCGGCAGATGTACCCGGAAAACTCCGCGGAAGAGCTTGAAAACTATATGCTGTCTATCACTCAAAAGACCGGTACACGCGACAGCAATGCAATTGAAAAACCGGTTTTGAACTTCGACTATATTTCCGAATTCTATCTTGAACCGCCGATGGAATATACTGACTATTTTGTCAGCAGCGGCGACAAAACAATTTGGGTTACTACAGAAACCATTGATGAGGGTTCTCTTCTTGACGGCTACAAAGTCGCCGTATACACATCCGCGGGCAAGCTTGTGAAGTCTGAATTTGTAACGACGGGTGAAAACACGACGCTTACCTTCTCCGGCTTGACCAATAACGCCGCGTATAAAGTCAGGGCTTGGGGGTATAAAGAGATCAACGGTGTGAAGTACCTCTCAGACTATTCGGAAACGCCGATGGTGCCGATGGCTGCCCAGACCGGGCTGTCTTTGACCCGCGCCGGCGCGGATTCCGTGAAAGCAACATGGTCGAACCATTCGAATGAGCAGATCAAGGTTACATATTCCGACAGCCAGAATGGTACATACAATGATGGCTGCAACGGCACCGGGTCCTGTACAATCAGCGGTCTCGCGGCAAATAAGACCTATTACTTCCGTTTCTACTGGCTCAATTCAATCAGCAACACTTACAGCCCGGTTTCCGCCGCGTACATGTATTACATCCCCGCGATGCCGGTGCAAAATACTAATTTCAGTGTCGGCAACGGCAACAAGATTATTACCGTAACCCTTTACAAGAATTCAGCTTTTGACGGATACAAAGTCGATATCTACCTCTCCGGAAAGCTGAAGTCCACGAAGACGATTGCTGTGTCGAAAAATACCACACTCACCTTCTCCAAATTGACCAACAACACGGTTTATGATGTCTGTGTGTCGAGCTACAAAACGGTCAGCAAGGTCAAGTATTACTCCCCCGCCGCGGGGATAAAGATGGCGCCGATGGCTGTTCCGACCGGTCTGAGCTTGAAAACCGACGATGTAAATAATACCGTGACCGTGTCTTGGTCGAGCTACGCGGACAAAACCGTTCAGCTTCAATACAAAGAAGGCGCGAACGGTACATATCAGAGTGTTGAAAGCACAACCGGCAGTGCCACTGTTACCGGTCTCAAGAAGAACACGGTCTATTACTTCAGCTTCCGCTGGTTCAACAAAGACTGCAACGCGTACAGCCCATGGTCCGCTGCGTCCACGGCTTTGATTCTCGCGAAGCCTGCAGCCGGGACCGATTTCGCTGTCAGCAGCGGCAATAAGACCATTACCGTGAAGCTCAATAAGAACGCCGCCTATGATGGCTACAAAGTCGATATCTTGACCTCTGCCGGGAAAGTCGCGGCAACGAAGACTTTGGGTGTAACGAAAGCCACTACGCTCACCTTCTCTAAATTGACCAATAACGCCGTTTACAATGTCAAGATATCCGGCTATAAAACGGTCAGCAAGGTTAAGTATTACTCCCCCGCCGCGGAGACGAAAATGGCACCGATGACAGTCCCAACCGGGCTGAGTTTGAAAGTCGATGATGAAAATAATTCCGTGACCGCGTCTTGGCCGAGTTACGCGAATAAAAAGGTTGAGGTTCGCTACAAAAAAGGCGAGTATGGTACATATGTGTATGTCGAATGTACTTCCGGCAGCCAAACGATTGACAGTCTCGAAAAGAACCAGGTCTATTACTTCAGCTTCCGCTGGTACAA
>CAYTOU010000255.1:0-3636 GCA_964439295.1 uncultured Oscillospiraceae bacterium | reverse complement strand
CCCAGATACTCTTTGAGCGCGTCCATCTGCTTAAGCGCGTCATTATATCCCAGCCAGTACAATTCGCCCAGCTTTTCCATATCGCCTTCCAGCCTGTCCACATCGAATACCTCCGATGGCGATATCATGAATATGCGCCCGGCTTTTGCGAGCGACTCCATCTCGTCGCATTCGCGGTTGTACTCTATGCTGGAATTGCTTAGTGCCTTTGCGAACTCGGGATGCCTGTGATATACGTGCAGCGCCTTTTTGTCGACTTCATTGCTCTTCCTAAAGGACAGCGGGCGTGTGCGCACGACAACTATCTTTTCAAAGCCCTCGTTCAATGCCCACTCGTAGGGCACTTTCTTGGAGCAGCCGCCGTCCAGGTATAGCCCGCCATCCACCTTGACCATCGCGGACACATACGGCATGGATGCCGATGCCTGTATCGCGCGGAATATGTCGCCGCACTTGCCGTTTTCAAAGAAGACCTGTTTGCCGCTTGCGCAGTCGGTGACCGCGGCGATATAGCGGCGCGCGGGGTCGTTGAAGCGCTCGCGGTTGAGCGGCTCTATTTGGTCATACGTCTTAAACGCGAAGTCGAATCCGATTAAGCCGTGGTTTTTATGTATCGCGCGCACGCCCACATACCTTTGGTCATGGCGATAGCCTAAGTTCACGCGCGCCGAGCGTCCGATGTTGCCGGATACGTAGTTAAGTCCGTTCATAGCGCCCGCCGATACGCCTATGGTGGTCTGAAGGTTTATGCCGCTAAGCATAAACGCGTCCAGCACGCCCTCGCCGTACACGCCGCGGAACGCGCCGCCCTCTAGCACGGCACAGCCCGGCACTATGCCGCCCACGGGACTGCCTTTCGGGATTGTGTCTATCTTGGAATATACCTTATTTGTATTATGCATTGCGCCTGCTCCTTACTTATTGCCTATGCCGAGTTCCTGTATCTTACTGCGTATGCTCTTAAAGTCCTCCCACGCCGCACGCTTGAGCGACGTGTCGCGCAGTAGCGCCGACGGGTGATATGTTATTATTAGCGATATGCCGTCCTTTTCAAACCACTTGCCCCGGTCGCGCGTAATGCGCACATCCGGGCTTATCGCATTGCGCGCCGCCGTCGCGCCCAGCAGCACTATTATGCGCGGCTTGACCAGCGCCACCTGCGTGCGCAGGTAGGGCAGGCACATGTCCGCCTCGTCCCGCTCGGGCTGGCGGTTGTGCGGCGGGCGGCACTTGACTATGTTGCATATGTACACGTCTTCGCGCGTTAGGTCTATCGCCGCCAGCATTTTGTCCAGCAGTTGCCCCGCCGGTCCCACGAAAGGACGCCCGCTTAAATCCTCCTGCTCGCCCGGACCTTCGCCGATGAGCATTATGTCGGCGTTGCGGTTGCCCTCGCCGGGCACAGTGTTGTGCCGCGTTTCGCTCAGGCGGCACGCGGTGCAGCCGCGTATGGCGCATTCGATTTCGTCAAATGTCAGCATTTTCACTCACTCCGCACAAATAGCATTGCTTTTCGTGATCGTTCACAAGCCCCGCCGCCTGCATAAACGAATATACGATTACCGCGCCCACAAACTTGAACCCGCGCGCCTTTAGCTCCTTGCTTATGCGCTCGGATAGCGGCGTGGATGCCGGGCTTTCGCCGGGCGCGGGCGCATTGACTATCGGCTTATAATCCACAAAGCTCCATATGAAGCGGTCAAAGCTGCCGTACTCGCGCTGAATCGCCATAAACGCGCGCGCATTGCTTATCGCGCAGAGTATCTTGCGGCGGTTGTGGATAATTCCGGGAAATTGCATGAGTCGCTCGACGTCGCTTTCGTTGAGCTCCGCTACGCGCGCGGGGTCGAAGTCGCAAAACGCCTCGCGAAAAGCCTCGCGCTTTTTGAGTATGGTCAGCCAGCTCAGACCCGCCTGCATGCCCTCAAGTATGATTAGCTCGAATAGCGCCCTGTCGTCATGCAGCGGGCGTCCCCACTCATTGTCGTGATAGGCGACGTAATCGGGATCGCCGTTACACCATGTGCAGCGCATGTTATTCCCCCTTGCCGACCGACTGCGCGCGCTCGCGCGTCATTACAAATGCGCGTATCAGCGAATAGAATATAGAAACAAACGGCACACTAAGCAATAGTCCCGGCAAGCCGAAAAGCGTGCCGCCCACGGTCGCCGCCGCCAATACCCATATGCCGGGCAGGCGTATCGCGTTGCCCATAACGCGCGGGTAAATCAGATTGCCTTCAAACTGCTGCAGCACCACAATGTACACAACAAACCATAAGGCTGTGGATATGTCTGCCTGCACCGCTATCAGTAGCGCATTTACCACTATCATTATGAATATGCCGAATATGGGTATCAGCGCGCCAATGCCCATGAGCACGCCGGCAAACACAGGCGAGGGGAAGCCTATTATGGCCATGCCGGTCGCGGTGAGCGTGCCCAGTATGCACGCCTCGGTCAGCATGCCGGTCATATAGCGGCGCAGTGTGGTCTGAGTGAGTCGGCATATGTTTATCACGCGCTCCGCCCAGTCGGTGGGCAGTATCGCGCGGCATAGCCGGCAGCCCTGCGCGGCCAGTCGGTCTTTGCCGAACATCATGTATACGCTCATTATAAAGCCGATGAAAATTTCAACCATGCGGCTGGTTATGTCGCGCGTGGTGTTGACCAGCTGCGGTAGCGATGATGTAGCCCACTCGATTACGTTCATCGCGATTGCGTTCCAGTCGAATTCCAGGTACTTGAGTATGCTTTCGTCAAGACCATAACGGTATACCAGATCGGACGCATTCTTATATAGCTCGTCGCCCAATACGGGTAGCATGCTGCTAAGCGCCTGCAGCGCCGCGCCCAACTGCGGCAGTACCACGAATATAAGCGTCAACATAAATGCGCATAAAAGCATATAGCATAGCAGTATGCTTAAACCGCGCCTCAGAGATTTACTCTTTATAAAAAAGAACACGCGCGTTTCGAATATGTGCAATGGCACATTGAGTATAAACGCCAGTAATATGCCCACAATGACCGGCGCCATTGCGCCGATAAACGCGTTTATGCTGCGCGAAAGCACGTTGAGATTCTGAAGTAAAACGAATAAAGCCACGCCGAACGCCACGGTGGGCGCGACTTTTATGAAAAATCGGCGCGACTCTAGGCTGTATTCGTTGTGCTTGAGCGGCTTTTCGAATACCGCATCCGCAATGCGGTCGGCCGAAGTGCGCTTTTCGGCAGTATCACCGGTGGACGGCGCGGCACTGACCGCCTTGCGCTTGAGCTTGTTTTTCACGACACGCTGCCTCCAATGCATATGTCGGTGTGATGGCGCTAAGTAAGCGCGGATTTCTTGAGACTATTATACTTTTTTGTGGGTTAAGTGCGCAAGCGTGTGGCGCGCGCTGCGCGCCGCGCCAGCTGTTAGCCGTTAGCGGTTAGCCGTTAGCTTGAGTTAGTGTGCGGGGGACGGGGGTGAGTGATCAGTGGCCAGTGGTCAGTGATTAGCTTGAGTTAGAAAGAGGGGGACGTTAGAGGGACTAGGGAACAGGGATTAGGGAACAGGTTGAGTTAGAATGCGGGGGACGGTGACCTCTCAGTCACGGCTCGTGACAGCTGCTCCGCCAGGCGAGCCATGGG
>CAYTOU010000254.1:0-3650 GCA_964439295.1 uncultured Oscillospiraceae bacterium | reverse complement strand
CAATGGTCAATCACTATACAGTGGCTAAAAAGCCCAGGGATAAGGATAGCTATACTCCCGGTGGCGCGCCCGGTAAGCGCCCGGACCGCGCGACAATAGTGTATTGTAATATGATACGCCGCGCATACCCGCATACAAAGATAGCAATAGGCGGCGTTGAGGCGTCGCTTAGAAGATTCGCGCATTATGACTATTGGGATGATCGCGTGCGTAATTCCATATTGGTCGACTCCGGCGCGGATATATTGATTTATGGCATGGGCGAAAGGTGTATATTGCAGGTCGCTCAGGCAATGGAGGATGACGCACTCGAGCGTAAACCCATACGCGGTACATGCCGTATGATGAAGGAAGTGCCTAAAGGCTATATCGAATTGCCCAGCGCAGAAGCGGTGAAAAGCGATAAAAAGGCGTATTGCGAAATGTATAACGTGAGCGCTAGAGAGCAGGACCCCGTGCGCGGTAAGGGTCTGGCGCAAAAGCATGGCGATAGATACTTGGTAGCACATCCGCCGCAAATGCCGCTGAACGAAAAGGAGCTCGATCAGACTTTCGATTTGCCGTTTACCCGTAGATGGCACCCTATGTATGATAAGGCGGGCGGAGTGCCCGCGTTGGAAGAGGTCAAGTTCTCAATCATGGCAACACGCGGGTGCTTTGGCTCGTGCTCGTTCTGCGCATTGACATTCCATCAGGGACGTATTGTGACAGCGCGTAGCCATGAGTCAGTACTCAAGGAAGCTAAACAGCTGACTCAAATGCCCGACTTTAAGGGCTATATACACGATGTGGGCGGTCCGACGGCTAATTTCCGCCGCCCCGCGTGCGAAAAACAGCTAAAGAGCGGTACTTGCCCGGATAGACAGTGCCTGTTCCCCGAAATCTGCGCCGCGGCTAAACCCGATCATAGCGAGTTCATTAAACTGCTCAGGGAAATGCGCGCGATACCCGGTATTAAGAAGGTGTTCATACGCTCGGGACTGCGCTATGACTGGCTGCTTAAGGATAAGGACTCGAACTTCCTGCGCGAATTGGTCGAGCATCACGTAAGCGGTCAACTTAAGGTCGCGCCCGAACACGTCTCTCCGCGCGTGCTGTCCATGATGGGTAAGCCGGGTCAGCCCGTGTTCGAGGAGTTCGCGCGTAGATACGCCAATATGAATAAGCAGCTCAATAAAAAGCAGTACCTAGTGTGCTACTTCATGAGCTCGCACCCGGGCAGTGAACTCAGCGACGCTATACGCCTGGCCGAATTCCTGCGCGATAGCGATATACGCCCCGAACAGGTGCAGGACTTCTATCCCACGCCCGGCACGCTCAGTACCGCAATGTACTATACCGGCCTTGACCCGCGCACAATGAAGCCCGTGTACGTGGCGCGCTCGCCGCACGAAAAGGCTATGCAGCGCGCACTCATGCAGTATACGGTGCCCTCAAACGCGCCGCTCGTGCGCCAGGCATTGCGCATTGCCGGTCGTGAAGATCTGATAGGCTATGGACCTAAGTGCCTCGTGCGCCCCGAAAGCGCGCGCGATGAGCGTAAGAGCGATGGACAAAAGGGCGAAAAGCGCGGCGGCGAAAAGCACTCGCCCAATAACACCCATAAACAAAATGCGCAAAAAAAGCCCGAACGCGCAAAGTCAAAGGGCGCGGGGCGCAGCGAAACGCATGGAAGGTATTCAAAAGGCAACGATAACGGACGCGGTAAGCGTTAAAGCGTATACAGAGTCAGGGAGGCGATAACACTTGGCAATTGCATTCGATAGGGAAGGATACTGCATAGACGGTAAGAATGACTTCTTTATATCGGGAGAGTTCCACTATTTTCGCGTACCTCATGACGATTGGCGGCGGCGCATGCGGCTGTTTAAGGATGCGGGCGGCACATGCATTGCAACGTATATACCGTGGCTCATACATGAGCCCGATGAAGGGAATATACTGTTTGGCGATTGCCCCGAGCGCGACCTTGCGGGTTTTCTTGAGATGGCGCATGAAGAAGGATTGAAGGTGATCGTGCGCCCGGGCCCGTATCAGTATTCCGAGCTCGTCAATGCCGGCTTGCCCACATGGCTTATAAAAAACTATCCGCAACTGCTCGCAAGGGACGTAAACGGCGATATATTCGGCGCATATTCCGTATCGTATATGCACCCGGTGTTTTTAAAGTATGCCGAACGTTATATAAGGCACGCGGCGCGCATTATACGACCGTTTACCGAGGAAAACGGCGGCCCTGTATGCATGGTGCAGGCGGATAACGAGCTGATAGGCATACATGTGTGGAACGGTTCCATTGACTATAATCCCGAAACCTTCGGATACGGCGACGAAAACGGATACTACGCGCGCTTCCTGCGCAAAAAATACGGCGATATAGCGGCGATGAACCGCGCGTACGGCACCGACTTTGGCAGCTTTTCCGATGTGCGCCCCATCGATTGCGATACGGCATCCCGCCGTATGAACGATCAAATGCAGTGCTATATCGAAAACTGCTATGACTACATCGAGACAATTGTTTCATGGCTGCGCGATGAGGGCGTAAATGCACCCATATGCCATAACAGTGCCAATCCGGGCATGAACGCGCTGTTTCAGGGACTTACAAAGCGCATGAAAGAGCCATTTTTGCTGGGCTCGGATCACTACTATACGCTTAATCAGGACTGGCCGCAGAACAATCCCACGCCGCAGTATGCGCTTAATGCGCAGTACTCGTTTGCGACTCTGCGCGCAATGGGCATGCCGCCGAGCGTGCTGGAGATGCCAGGCGGCTCGCCGTCCGACACCCCGCCCATACTCAAAAACGATCTGCTCGCATGCTATATGACCAACCTCGCGATGGGTATGCGCGGAGTCAACTACTACGTGTATACCGGTGGACCCAACTTTGCCGGCAGCGGCGAAACATGCGATGTATACGATTATAATGCGCTCGTGCATGCCGATGGGTCGCTCAACGAAACATTTGAGGCTATGCGTGAATTCCATAGCTTTATGCACGAAAACCGCGCGCTTAGCAGGTCACGCCAAATCGCGTCGGTGCAGCTGGGCTATACATGGGAGGATGCTTTGAGTGCCGCATGTGACGGCGCGTCCGGCGATACGATTGACTTTTTGCGTAAGGGCGTTATGTATTCGCTCATGTGTACCGAGTATGGCGGCGAATATGTCAACCTAAACGATGAAGTATTGGACACCGCGCGCCCGCTTATAGCGGTGACGTCAAGGCGCATGAGCGCGCAGGTTCAAAAGCGCCTATGCGAATTTATGAGCGCGGGCGGAAAGGTCATAATCGCGCCCAATATGCCCGAACTGGATGAGGAAGGCTACCCGTGCACGATTCTAAAGGACTATATCGGCGGGTATACCGCGCATGAATTTTCCGATTTCCCGCTGCGCAATCCCGATAGGCTGTTCGACCGCGTTACAAACGCGGTTATCGTAAACGGATGCAGAGTCTATGGCATGCAGGCAAAGTGCGAATATAAGGACTTGCCTGCGGACGCAAAGCCGATTGCCAAAGATGCGGATACCGGCAGAGTGCTGGGCTTTACTGTGGGCAACTGCACTGTGCTTGGGATTAAGTGGAGCATGTCCACATTTGCTCAGGCAGATATGCTTAAAAGTATCGTGCGCCTAAATGG
>CAYTOU010000253.1:0-3680 GCA_964439295.1 uncultured Oscillospiraceae bacterium | reverse complement strand
AACAAAAAACGCCGCTGGCTCTAGGCGAAACCAGCAGCGAAAGAATACAAACGCACCTTCCAATATATAATCCGTATCCCTTGCCTGCTCACAGCAACCCATCATCAGAGTGGCCGCAGGCAAATAAAGTTTTCTTTGCAGCTTTCTTTTTCAAAAGAAAGCGCGTTCTCTCGTACCCCTCGTTCCTCCCCCGTCACTTGTGCATGTTGGCACGAACGCTTAAACCGGTGGGCGTGGCGGCTATGCCGCCTAGGGCTGTTTCGCGGAGTTGAGTGGGGAGCATGTGCCCGACCGAGTACATTGCGGAAACGACTTCGTCTAGGGGAATGAGTGATTTCATGCCGCCTAGGGCTAGATCGGCGCAGATGAGCGCGTTGACCGCTTGAGTCGCGTTGCGTAACGCGCAGGGCACTTGTACAAGCCCGGCGACAGGGTCGCAGACTAAACCCATTATGCTCTTTAAGACAAACGCCGCCGCGTCAAGCGCTTGCTCAGGCGCGCCGCCCATTAGCTCAACCGCGCCCGCCGCAGCCATCGCCGACGCTACGCCGCATTCCGCTTGACAGCCGCCTTCCGCGCCCGCAACGGTCGCGTTCTTTATGACAATGGCGCCTATGCCCGATGCGGTCGCTAATGCTAGTAGCGTCTGCTCTTCGGTCGAATTGAGTTGCTCGCTTAGCGTGATTATCACCGCGGGTAGTATGCCGCATGAACCCGCGGTCGGCGCGGCGCATATACGGCCCATCGCGGCGTTGGTCTCGCTGCACGAAAGCGCTCGCGCCATGAGCCGGTTGATCATGTCGCCGCATATAGTGTTGCCGCTTAACGCGTAACGCTGCTGCTGTGACGCCTGACCCGCGATTAGCGAAAAGCCCGCCGAGAGCGGCTTGTCCAGCGCCTTTTGCGCCTCGGCACTCATGACGGCGTACATGTCGCGGAGTTCGCCCATTATCGAATCGCGAGTGCGCCCGGATAAATGCTCCTCGTTGCGTAATATGGCCTCGCTTAGGGCGCAACCACTTTCGCGGCAGTACTTAAGTAGTTCGGAAAAATTGTCGTACATCGTAGGTTGCCTCGCTTATTGTATGTTTATCGCCCGCGCCGAAATTACGTCGGGTATTGCCGCGATCTGCTCGACTAACTCGGGCTGTATGCGCGCGTCTACCTCGATTATCGTGCATGCAACCTCGCCGCGCGCACGCCGGCTTAGACGCATTACACCTATGTTTATGTCGTGATCGGCAAGCACGCCCGTTATGTGACTTATGACACCCTTGCGGTCGTAGTTCGCTATGACTATCGCGTTGGATTGCGCGGTGTATTCTACGTCAAACCCGTTTATAGACGTAATGACAATCTGCCCGCCGCCTATCGATGAGCCCGTCACGGTCTGTATAGAGCCGTCCGTCATGCGAAATGTCATGCGCACAGTGTTCTCGTGCGCGTCGCGCATCTCCTCTTCGCAAAATGTGTAGCTTAACCCGCGAGATGCCGCTATCGCAAACGCGTTGGGCAATCGGTCGTCATCCTCATGCATGCCCATTACGCCCGCCACAAGCGCGCGATCCGTGCCGTGCCCCATATATGTGCGCGCAAATGACCCGTGTAGCGCAAAGTCCACATGGTCAAATTCGCCCTGTACGGTCAAGGCCGCTATGCGCCCCAATCGCGCCGCGCCCGCCGTGTGCGAGCTGGACGGCCCGATCATAACCGGCCCTAATGCTTCAAATATGCTTACGTTCATGTTTGTGCTCCTGTGTGTTTTAGCAGTTAGCCGTTAGCGGTTAGCGGTTAGCTTGAGTTAGTGTGCAAGCGGCGTAAGAGGGACTAGGGAATAGGGACTAGGGAATAGGTTGAGTTAGAGTGCAGTGTGGCTCGACACTCTAACTCAATATGGTGCCACTAAGGTACTCACGGTATGAAACGGGCAATTGAATATTGGTTATGAAAAGCCGCTTGCACTCTAATATAAAGCCTTCTCTGAAAGGGAAGGGGGACCGCGCAAGCGGTGGAAGGGTTATACAACTGCAAGTGCATAAGTCACGCAAGAAAACTTTCAGCCGTGGTTTTACGTAAATCGCTGCGTTTGGAACCCTTCAGGCGCTGCGGCGCCAGCTTCCCTTTCAGGGACGCCTTTGGGGGCTAAGCTACGGCGTAACCCTGCATTCAAACTCAATCTGTTCCCTAATCCCTATTCCCTAGTCCCTTTAACGTAACCTTGCACACAAACTCAAACTAGTCACTCGCCTACTAGTCACTAACCCGCCCGCCCATTATACCATAAGCCAACTGCATTTAAAAGCCTAACAGATGATACGTTGTAATGTGTGGGCGGCGGTGATAAAATGTCGGAGGACTGAATTTCAATATACGCGGTGCTGCGCCGCTAAAAGAGGGGTCTTATATGCAGAAGGGTAAATTGCAATACGTGTATCAGTGTGTGTATATTCTTCTGGGACTAATGCTGTGTACATTGGGCTATCGAATGTTTTTGATACCCAACGGAATCGCGCCGGGCGGATTCACCGGCATTGCGCAGGTCGTAAACGCCGTGAGCGGCATTAATGTAGGTACAATTACGCTTATACTCAACGTGCCGTTGTTTCTGGTGGGCTTTAAATCGATGGGAATGAAGTTTACGGCGCTTTCGCTGATATCGACGTTCGCGCTGTCTATAATGATAGACTACCTGCCCACGACGTATACCTGCGGCGATCTGGTGCTGTCGGCGGTTTTCGGCGGCATACTGATTGGCGCGGGTTTCGGCTTGATACTGCGCGGCGATTCGTCGACCGGCGGCACAGATATGCTGGCTAAGATAGTGCATGAGCATTTCCGCGCGGTTAAGGTGGGCGTGGTCATGTTTACGGTCGACTTTCTGGTAGTGGCGGCGTCCATGTTCGTGTTCGACGTAAACTGCGCCATGTACGCGATAATCGCCGAGGCGATATCCACGGTAGTGCTGGACTACGTGATAGACGGTCTGAACACCGCAAAGGCGTATTTCGTGATATCGCGCAATGCCGATGAGATAAGCCGCCGCGTGCTGGAGGAGATGGAGCGCGGCGTAACCGCCCTAAGGGGTCGCGGTCAGTACACGGGCGAGGACATAGACGTGCTGCTGTGCGTAGTGCCGCGCCTGGAAGCCCCGCGCCTTAAGCACATAGTAGCCGAGTGCGACGAGCGCGCATTCATGATAGCCACCGACGTGCGCGAAGCGCTGGGCGAGGGGTTTATGCCGAATAAGTAGGGGCGCGCGCGGGGCGGGGTAGTGACTAGTGACTAGTAGGCGAGTGACTAGCTTTAGTTAGAATGCGAGGTCACGTTAGAGGGACTAGGGAACAGGGATTAGGGAATAGGTTGAGTTAGTGTGCGGAGTTACGATTTAGTGGTCAGTGGGCAGTGATAAGTGGTCAGTTTGAGTTTGAATGCGGGATTGCGCCGTAGCCAACTCCAAAAGGCGTCCCTGAGGTCGACCGTCGGTCGACTAGCGCACCCGATACTTGTATCGGGTGCAGCGTACCCAGCGCGCCGTAGGCGTGATGGGCGAAACACGAAAGGGAAGCTGCCGCCACAGCGGCTGAAGGGTTCTACTTAGCGCATCGGGAAGTAAAAAGTTGCGCCGGAAGGGTTTTCCTAGTGGCGATTTGTAGTAAACCCAAGCAAAAGGGCTACATTCT
>CAYTOU010000252.1:0-3712 GCA_964439295.1 uncultured Oscillospiraceae bacterium | reverse complement strand
CGTCAAAGAATTCCCTGGCACTTGTGATATTGTCAACATGGCGGTCAAAGCCTTTTCTCAAAGCTCCGAACACTTTATTCATGCCGCCCCCAATCTGTTCAAAGAAATCTCTTGGTGCCACCATGGATTCGTTAAGCAGGGAATTAATTGTTCCTGCCGCTCCGCTGCGGTCAGTGCGCTTTCCGCCCCTCCTGCTCATCTCTTTTTCCGATGCGGCAATTGCTTCTTCTGCTATGCCCGATATTTTCTCGTTCAGACTTTCAGAGAACGCCTTGTTGTAATTCTGGATATTATGGCGGATTGCTTTAAGCAGTATGTCAAATTCCGCGATATCCGCATCACTGCACTCGTCTACGCTTCTGCCGTTCAGCTTTTCTGCAAGCGAATCAATCAGTTCGAATACATATCCGTCATATTCAAACATCCCGCTTCCGTCTTCTTTCGCAAGCTCCGCATACCTGCGTCTGAAATCGTCCATCTGAATTGTTTTCTTTGCCTTGCCGTACTTCGCTTCAAGATTTTTGGAACGCTCCGTCTGCAGGTCAATCTGGCACAAAAGGTGTGCTACCGCTGCCTTGAATTCTTCCGGTATGTGCTTATCATCAGTCGGTTTTAAGAGCCTGTCTGATAGCCACTTATGATTCTTTTCTATGCGCGCAAAACGTTCTTTACGCTTTTCTCCGGCTTTTCTCTTTTCTTCCTTCGCCTTCTGTTTTTCTCTTTCGTCTCTAAGCCTTTCCCATCCTTTTTCTCTTACGGTCTCGATTTGTTCATCCTTCTTTTCACGAACCTTCTGAACAGCCTTTTTCTTGCTCTCCGCAGCTTTTTCCCGAATGTTTTTAATCTGCTCGTTTTTCTTATCGCGAGTCTTCTGAACTGCTTTCTTCTTGCTTTCGGCAGCTTTCTTTCTGACATCTCTGAGTGCTTCCTGCTGTCTCTGCTTTAATCTCTTTATGCGTGCATCATAGTTTTCCTGCTTGCGGTCTGCCCATGACTTCCACGGTTTTCCCGTCGCCGCAATATCAATCATATCCTGTGCGGTCTGTTTTACAAGGTCTTCGTATTCTTCGGACTCCAGCATAACGTCAAACGGTTCGAGTGAGTCTCTTACCTCAGCTATTGCCTGAAGCTGGTCTGCTGGATGCGTTATGCCGTAGTCAAACCACTCGGGATATTCCTCGCAAAGAGATTCATAAAACGAATCCACAGGAATACCGTTCTTTGCAATACGAAGTTTTCCGAACTGCGATTTCTTCCAGTCTTTGAAATCCGGAATGTCCGCAGCATCCCGCTCTGAAATCGTAATCTTCGTGGTGCGCATTTCATTTCGCAAATCCCTATACTCCGTGAACATGGAATCGTCGATAAAGTCTATGCCGTCCACCATATCCTCAGCCGCATAATATGCCTGATTTACAGCTCCTGCGTAGTCTCCTTCTTTGATTAGCGTATAGATTGTGCTTATGTTTTCCGTTGCCTGGCTGACAAGTCTCGCATCCGTCTTTTTGCCGTCTGCCACTGCGTAAAGCTTCATCATAACAACCATGTCGTTAATCTGTTCCTTTGCAGCTCTCTTATCAAAAATCATGCCCTTTGTGAGCTTTTTATCCGCCTGCAGCCTCTCAACCTGTGCCCGAAGCTCATCAACGGTCTGCACTCTTTTGCCGCGTGCTTTTCTCTCATAGTCGCGAACCGGCGGAACATCCACAAACTCCGTCTCATGCTCTGCGGCGTAGTCCATGATGGATTCTTCGTCCGGAATAGAATCGGTCTTCTCGGCACTCGTTTGCTCTTCGAGCTTTATGATTTCGTCTATCAGCCTGTCTGCTTCCCTGCTCTTTTCCTGCACATCCTTAACCCTGTCAATAAACTCTTTGTCAATCGTGCGCTCTTCGCCGGTAGCTCTGCTGTATACCTTCTGCCCGATAAAATCTTCCGGTTTTGTCTCCTGCAAATCTCCGCTGCTGATAAGATACCATCCTTTATCCCTAAACGCCTTTACATCTTCCTGCAGTTCATCGATGCGCTTTTCAAGTGTTTTGATTCTTTCTTCGGCAGGTTCGTCGGAGAGGGAATACTTTTTACCCGCCTCGTGATCCGCAGCATAATCCATGATGGATTCTTCGTCCGGGAAGGAGTAACGGATGTAATCTTCCACAAGAACCGACGGCGAATCTATATCCGGTCTATTGGCTCTCCGTTCTTCGGAATCATATTTCAGCCTATTAGCCGAATCTCTCGCCTCTACTTCTCCGGCAGCGTATTTGTAAAAATCTTTCGCAGACATATTCCGAAGCGCTCTCGATTTGCCATTCGCTTCATCATACTGTTTTTGCTGTTTTTCAAACTCGCCGACTAATTTTTCTATTTCGGGATCAGAATCTCTATATTCGTTCTTGATTCTCGCAAGTTCATCTTCGCTTGCGATATCTATATCGTCGCCGTATTTATCAAAATAGCCAGCCCCCTCCAGCGCATCAAGAAGATTATCGCTCGCCGCTTCATAACGGTAGCTTGCCGCCGTTGCCTTAGCTTCCGCCCTGTCAGCTGCAACGCTCAACGTATCAAGATTCGCGCCCTTTGCAAACTTTTCTATATCCTGTATTGCGTGCTGTATTTCGTGCACCAGAGTACCGTTCCGCTTCGTAGCCCTGTATTCATCCTTAAACAGATCTTCGTCGATTCTTATTTCGAATCCATTTACGACATAAGCTCCATTCGCTCCGTCGAGCCCGTCAAGATCTCCGATCTTCACCGTTACTTCCGCAAGCTGCGGATAATTCTCAAAGAGAACGTCGTGCTGGATGATATCCGCAAGATGGGCGTTACCTCTCAACAAACGCGTGCGTAGTCTCGCCTTCTCGCTTCCCCAAGTTTCGTTGAGGCTGGTCAGCTCCTTCTGTTCTGCGTCTGAAATATCGCCTTTCCAGAACTTCTCGTACAAATCTTGCAGCCTTACATACTCTGGATGTGCTTTTCTGAACAAAGCGTCACCGTCAGCAAATACTTTCATCCGGCTATCGTCGATTTCAAACCGCCACTTTCCATCTGTGCCTCTATGCCATCCGGTTTCTTTCCGAATGTCTTCCGAGCTCTCAAAATCATCGTACATTTCCTTGGCTTTCTGTAGCATCTTATTGTCTGCATTCAGAGCACTTTCCCCGGCAAAAGAGAATCTAACATCATGGCCTCTTGTTGGGCTTTCGTTATTAACCTCTTTAATCTGTTCGGGATAAAACGCAATATACTCCTCGCCATCGTTATTCACTCCATCGTAACCCTGATCTTCGAGGTATTCGCGCGCTTTTATGCCCGCATTATTCTGCCCTTTGAATTGATTGAGGGCACTATAAGCATCACTTCCGGAGGCAGGGTTGCTTATGTTCAAGTAAAATGCCCTGACGTTCTCACCGTAGCCCTCTGCGTCTATCTCCCATGGACTGAAAAAGTTCCCCTGAATATCCATGTTGGCTCTCGTTTTTGTACGATCAAACGTGTTAAATTTCTCATTGCTACCATGATATACCACCAGAAGATTCCCATCTTCATCTCGAACTTTACTGTCCTTGAAATATTCTGCCTGCTCTTCGGAAAGTTCCCTGCCGTCGGAGTCTTTCAGTGAAAGTTTCTTGTTGCTATTTTTGCCGGCTTGAGCTATACTAGCATCAGAAGGTGATATTGCCTCCGATGTTGAGGCTCGGCGTTTATTTTT
>CAYTOU010000251.1:0-3719 GCA_964439295.1 uncultured Oscillospiraceae bacterium | reverse complement strand
CTTGTTCACGCCCCACCATATATTAGAGTGGGGCGCGAAGACTTGTTTGCGGACGTGTAGCTGGTTGTATGAGCGGCCTTGCACACTAACTAAAGCTAACGGCTAACATCTAACAGCTAACGGCTGGCGCGCTGGCGCGCGCCCTCAATCCAACGCATGCTCGCACGCGACATTCTCCCCGCGCCACATGCGCACGGCTGTCCAGGGCGCATCGGGCGCGCTCCAGAATTCGTCGCTTTCATTTAGACCCAGCGGCAAAAATACCGCGCAGCACAGATACAAGCTACCCGTGGATATGTAGCCTTCGCCCATCGCGGGTTGCTCGCCGCACACGCCTATATTGAGCCAGCCCTCGCTATCGAACATATCGGGCGCAGCTGTTACTCTGCGTATCAGCTGAGTCAATGCGCAGCGCACCTGCGCGGGCGAAATGCCCTTTTCCAGATTATGATTGAGCGCGGCCTGCGCCAGCGAATGGAACGCGCCGAACCTATAGCAGGACGAGCGTCCCACTACCGGGTATGTGCCATCGCACATTATCAAATGCTCCAGCACGGTCGCATACCGCGCGGCGCGGCGCTTTACATCGTCCTTCATAGCCGCCCAATCGCCGTTCACATCGCCCACTACATCCAGCACATCGCACAGCGTGGGCTGTATTACAAAGCTATTGTAGTAGTCCCAATGGAAATGCGGTCCGTCGCCGTACATGCCATCGCCCACGTACCACTGCATATGCTGCCTGAGCGCGTAGTCAATGCGCATCTGATCCCAATCGCTTTCGCCCGCGTAGTACAAAAACGCCTCTATTATCGCCGAGAACAGCAGCCAATTGCTGGCATAGGGCTTACGCGTGCGCGTGGCTTTAAGCTTTTTAATGAGGTTTTTCTTGGTATCATCGTCCAGTTTTTGATACAGTTCATCGGGTGCGCGCAGTATGGCCTGGCACAAAAATGCCGCATCGACAATGGGCTGATAGCCGCTTTCAAAGTTCATGCAGTCGGGCGATGCGGGATCTACCGCCATCGCGATTGCCTTGCGCGAAAGTGCGGCGTATTGCGCGCGCAACTGTTCTTCATCGGGATCTTGCGCCTTTTGATTCAGCCACGGCGCAACGCCCAACAGTGTGCGTCCCAGCGCTTCAAGGTATGTGTACTCGGGTCTATCGTGTACATCCGGCTGGTGCTTTACCGGCATTTTTGCGCGCAGCTCGCCGCGGCTAAGAGAAGACAAAACCGGATCGGCTATGCGTAGCATCGTATCTATCCAATATTTGCGTGTGGTGTTCATATTGCTGCCTCCTAAGTTATGCGCGCGCGGGCTTCATAAGCACTACACCGGCGGGCGCGGTGGTTATATCCAGCACGCTGCCAGTCTTTTCATATGCGCCCATCGCGTTTAGGAATGCGTCGGGCGAAGAAATGCCTATCTTGAGCCCGGGCACGCTGTAATGCATGGGCACTACTGTGCGCGGCGCAATCGCGCGCACGGCTTGCGCCGCGCCCACGCCGTCCAGCGTAAACGTGCCGCCCACGGGCAGCATGAGCACGTCTATGTGACCCAGCTTCTTAAGCAGCTCTTCATCGGGCTGATGTCCTATGTCGCCCATGTGGCACAGGCGCACGCCCTGCGCCTCGCATACGGTTATCAGGTTCTCGCCGCGCTTTGCGCCGCGCTCCTCGTCATGGTAGCAGCGAATCAGCGAAAAGTGTACGCCCTGCTCATCGTATTCGCCCTGAGATGCCAGCAGCCTGCCCGCGCCGTCCAGCGCCTTTACGCAGTTGTGGTCAAAGTGGCCGTGGCTGAGCGTGGTGACCGACGCGCTGACCGAAGGACGCTTGAGTCCTATCGAGCCGTCGTAAGGATCGGTTACCCACGCAAAGCCGTTATCCAGCTCCAAACGGAAACAGGCGTGACCTATGTATTCAAGCTTCATATTTCATTCCTCCGCTTACAATCAAATATGCGCATGCGCGCACTGTATCTCCGGGATTTTTGAGCCGCAAACTGAGCGCGGCGGCATTATGCACATCGCGTATAAACTGCACTCGCTCGGACTCGACACAAGGGCCTTCTATAAGCCGTAAACCGCGCGCCAATAGCGGCATGTCGCCAATAAACTCGCCGTGCGGTAAGTGCCGAAATTCTCGCATAAGCGCCGCGTGCTCTATGCAAAGCTGTGCAGGCTGTGGATAAATACGGTAATAATCATTGCCCTCGTCGGCATTGCCCATGTATAAATCGTTCAGCATGGACACAATACGGCTCATCGGGCGCATAAGCAAAAGCGCGCCGCGCATCTCGCACTCAAGCCCCATGCGATTTAGCGCCGATATGGTTTCATCGGTTAGCGGGTTGCCGCCCATGTGCGCGGTGAATACCGTGATATCGTCTTTACCGCGCGGGCGCGCCACGCGGGGCTGTATGCCCATGCGCTTTAGTTCGTCTTTCAGCATAGCTTATAGCTTACCATGAGCCTATTGTCGCTAATAAGCTGCCCGGCACTTAGTATGCGATACGCAATGCGCAGCGTGCCGCGACCTTCGTGTCTGTCAAGCGAGAGCATGCTACACTCTATGCTCATGTCGAATTCGCCCTCGGGCAGTATGTACGCGGCATCGCGCACTTGACCGGGCACGAACTCCATGCGGCATTCGGGTACGCCCGAGCGGCTCATTATGGCCATGCCTTCGCAGCAGGTTATCGTGACGTGCGCTTCCGGCTCGTCGTATTGTAATTCGAATCCGTCGGGCATGGCGCGGTAGCGCGCGTCGTATTCGTTGCGTATTATGTCGGGCTTGCCGTCGCCGCTGTCCACGCGTCCGGTCACAACCGCCCGCGCAGAATGTATGTCGCAGGTCAAACGCAGCACCTCCTTGATTAGCTTAATTATAGCGCGCGGGTGCGCGATGTGTAAAGCGTTGATGGGGGTTTTTAGCGGTTAGCTGTTAGCGGTTAGCCGTTAGCTTGAGTTAGTTTGCTGAGTGACTTAGCACGACTCACTCAATAAGGCGCTAATAAGGTGCGCACAGTATGCAACGGGCATAATAATATTAGTTTTGAAAAGCAACTCGCACACTAACTCAAACTAATCACTGACCACTGCCCACTGATCACTGCTACATCGCACACTAACTCAAAGCTAACAGCTAACGGCTAACAGCTAACAGCTCCTCCCATCTAGAAGGGGACGAACAGCTCCTCTTTACAACTTTCTTTTCCCATTACGCACTTGCGCGCCGAAGCGGTATACTGTAAAATGAAACGGGGGTGCATGGAAGTATGCTGGATAGCATGAGACCGGATGTTGTGTGCCGCGACGTTGCGTCGATTGACCTTGGGGCACTTAAAGAAATGGACGTGCGCGCACTTGTATTCGATCTGGATAATACACTCACACTGTGGAATGATTTGAACGTGCCCAAGGGGCTCAAGGAATGGATGGATGAGTGCCGTGGGCAAGGGTTCAGTTTGTGTATATGCTCAAATAATCATACGCCGCGCATACAGCCGGTCGCGGATAAACTGGGGCTTGAGTTCGTGCCCGACGCGGGTAAACCGGCGCCGGAAGCGTTCTTGCACGCGTGTAAGCTCATGGGCGTGCAGCCTCAAAACGCGGCCGCAGTCGGCGATCAGCTGATGACCGATGTGATAGGCGCAAAGCGCGCGGGACTGCATGCGGTGCTGGTAAACCCATTGGGCAAACGCGAATTCGTCGG
>CAYTOU010000250.1:0-3722 GCA_964439295.1 uncultured Oscillospiraceae bacterium | reverse complement strand
GCGCGGGCTGCATAACGCCGTCTACCAGCGCGGTGTATTCGCCCTTTATGTCGGGCTGCTCTATGATAGCGGTGCCGGCGGGTATGGTTACCGTATACGCGACAGGGGCAGGGTAGGAAGCGAAATGCCCGAACTTAGGCAGATCGCCAAACGGCATGAGCGGCGGGCGTCCGCGCATCCACGCATCCAGCCAATCGCCGGGCGCGTAATCGCGCGGGTTGGTAAAGCCTATCGAGCGCGCCGCGTCGGTTATCTTGGCGTGTATCTCGGTGCCCGGCATGTTCCAGCCCTCGCGCTCGGTGTCGGTCACGAGCCAAGTCTTGTCGGTCTCCAGCCGGACGGCTTTGCCGCCGCAGACTATGTCGCCCTCAAGCAATAGCGATGTCAGTCGTCCCTCAGGCAGCCTGTCCGCCTCGGCAACATCCCTGCCCGGCAGCGGCGTGTCGTTGTGCACATGCACGGCGATTACGTTTTCACCGCCGTGCAGCGCGTCCTTTATGTCGCATTCCAGCGCCTTGCCGTCGCTCTGAGCATCCAATACGCATGTGCCGTTTACGTATACCGCCGCGTGATTGACCGCGCTTAGGCATATGCGGGCAGTTTCGGGCGCGCAGTCCAGCGCGAATACCTTGCGCATATATAGGTCGTACGCCGTGCCGTCATCCACCCAGCCCGGGCGGCGCGTGATCCAGCTTGCGCGCCATGCGCTCCTGTGGCGACCTACATAGCCTTCCTCGTCGGCTTTGTTGCGCACGCGTATCAGCTGCGTGCCGTGCTCGTCGGCGTACTGCGCCAGCGGCAGCTCCAGCGTGGTTTCCTGCGCCGCGAGATCGTCCTTTATGCCGGGCAAGAAGTCCCAGCGTCCCAGCACCGGCATGTATTTGCTCAAGGTCGGCATGGGTTCGCACTCGGCCTTGAGTCCGGTGTTAATCAGCACATACAGCGCCTCGCACGGCTGCAGAGTCATGTCGAGCATGATGCCGTCCTCGGTATCGACCGCGTGCGCGTTTATGGTCTTGCCGGTTTCGGGCGAGAATACGCACGCATCGCCGTGCGCGCGCAGCAGCAGCCTTACCTTGCGGCTGAAGTCCTTGCCGTTGGCTATCATGTAGTGCTCGCCATCCGCGCCGCACTCGCGGTGGTTTACGTACAGCATTTCGCTGTCGCAGTCGATTGCGCGCACGTCGCAGCCTATCGTACCTGCAACCGCGTCGGGCAGTTTGTCAAGCGTCGTTTGGGTGCAATCGTTAAACGGCGCGGGCGCCTTTTCGTCGGCGCTACTCTTAACGAATATAAGCGTGCCGCCGTTTTTTCGGAAAGCATCGAGCTTGCCAAAGAGCTCCTCGTCCTTTTCGATGCACGCGGGCAGCACTATCGCGCGGAACTTCTGCGTGCCTACACACATCTTGCCGCCTGCGCAATCCGCCTTGATGAGGCTATCCCGGTCAATCATGTCTATATCTATCTGATGGTTGAGCAGCACATCCAGTGTGCCGTTAAAGAATTCCCTCAGCCACAGCCCATGCGCGTCCGATTGTCCGGCGCATACGTGCCCGTAGAGCTCCTCGACCGGATAATACAGTCCGCAGTCAACCGACGCGCGACCTATCGAGTTCATGAAGCTTACGCGGCGCATGTAGTCGGCGAAGTACTTGAAGTACTCCCAATACGGATTCTGATAGAAGAAGCTGGTGGGCCAGTCCGCCTGCGAACCCTGATGTTCGCACTCGTAGTAGAAGCCGTGCAGCGTGAAGAAGCTTATGCCCATCGCGCCCATTACGCTTATGCCGCGGCGGAACTCCTGTAATGAGCAGCCCCAGCCCGCGCCGCCCATCGCCTCGGACATGGCGCGCGGTGCGCCGTTGGCACGCGCGACAGATACCGAATACTTGGGCTCGTGCAGCGATATAAGGCGCGGCATTCTGTACCGGTAATCGTGGCAGTCAGCGCCCGGCATGTGCAAATGGCGCGTCGTGTTGAAGTAGTGCCCCTGACGCATAGGATGCCCGCACAGGTCTTCCTCGGTGTGACCGGTGAATATGAGATTATTTTGCGCGCACCAATCGCCTATCTGGCGGAAGAACGCGTCCTCGTACATCTCGGCAATCAGCGTGAAGTAGTCCTTGCGCGCCTTGCGCGTCTTTTGAGTATCCGCCTCGTCGCTAAGCAGCAACGGCACGATGTCGTATATGCTGTAGCCGTACTTTTCCATAAAGCGCTCGGGCAGCTTGTCGGTCCACGGCAGGGGAGTGCCCACCATGTATATTTCGTCAAAGAATATGCCGGGTATGCAGCCGCCGAAGTGCTCGCCGAAGCGCTTTTTGTATTCCTCGTGCGTCAGGTCGAGGAACAGACGTATCGCGTCCGGGTTCATATAGTCGACATTCTTGGGGTATATGTGCTCGGCAAGGTATATTTCGCGGTACTCGCTATCGTCGGGGCGCTGCGTGGTTACGCTGTCCATAATGGGCTTGCCGCTCGCGTCGAACTTTGCGTAGTATGTGCACAGTACGCGCTCACCCTCGGGCACCTTGTCGGTTATGTACGCCGACTTTGCCATATTGACGCGTCCCTTTGCCAGCACGCGCGAGGGCTTCTGATCGCAGAAGTCGAACGTAGAACCCGCCGTGCCGCTGGGCCACGCGTATTCATCGTACATCCACGCCAGAAAGCCTGTCTCGGCGGCGTGCTTTACGCATGCGCCGATTGCGTCCCACCACTCCTCTTCGAGGTAGGGGGTGAGCAGATAGGCGCGCGGATGCATAAATGCCTGATATACGCCCTTATCCGCCATTTCATCGATTTGATGCGTGAGTCGATCATTTTCAAGGCGACCGTTCAGAAACCAGAACGCCGCCGCGGAATACTGTTTATCCGGATTAGCACATTGCTCATAGATGGGCATGTTGGGATTACCTCCGTCTTATTTTCCAATACTCATATTATACATGAAATACGACCGATTTCGTAGTACTAATATTGCCGCTATACTTTGAAAAATTGCTCTGCCGGCCAATTACAACTTAACCGGATGCACATATCGGGCGACTACATGTGAAGATGCGATTTGCGTAATTGTTGATTCAGGCCGCTTAAATGCAATGTCGCCGACTCATTACGTGTACTTAATCTATGCGAAAGCGCCATCATCATGCGCGACAAATAACCGTCAGCCTCTCTTGTACGCAATAAACGCCTGCTATAATCAAAGCGCAAAATCCACACCGGAGGCAAAACGAATGCTTTTGACACTGCTACTGTCACTCATGCTCATGGCGGGGCTCTTCCTTATGCTATTTGCGGGCGTGGCGTTTATTCAGGATAAGCGCCTGTTCACATCCGCGCCTAAGGACGTATGGCAGGCGATTAAACCGCATCCCGAGCGCTTTCGCGGCGCGCATGCTTTGGGCTGGACGCTGGCTGTGCTGGCGGTCGCAATTATGATGGGCGCGATCGTATACGCCGGGTGGGACGGCGTGCGGTGCGGGTTTACATATGCCGACTTTTTAGTCAGGTACATGATAATGTTCCTTTTGCTGGAGACATTTGACGTGCTGTTCTTCGACCTGTTCCTGCTCACTCATTCGCGCTTTTATCAACATTACTATCCCGAGACAGAAGGTTGTGCGGGCTTTCGCTCGTTCGGATATAATTGGAAAGATCACCTAAAGACCACCGCCGCGTGCATATTGGCATCGCTTGTGCTAAGCGGAATATGCGTA
>CAYTOU010000249.1:0-3727 GCA_964439295.1 uncultured Oscillospiraceae bacterium | reverse complement strand
AAAGCGCAGTTCGGCTCGAATCTGCGGCACAGCGTGTACTTGGATATCGCGCTGCGCTGCGCGTTGCACGACCATAGCAGTCGGCGTATGTAGTCGGGCAGGTAGTTGTCGAATTTGACCTCGAGTATCATTGAGTTATCGTCCAGCGGGCATATCGTGGGCACCCAGCGGTCGAACAGGTCCTGCGAGAACAGTCCCGTGCGCAATTGCTTGTCAAACGTAATGCGCACATGCTCGGCGGGGTGTATGTACGCCTCGCGCACGTAGTCGACTATTACCGCGGGCTTGAGTCCCTTTGTGCGCATCTGCTTATATACATCGCGCAGAAGCGGCTGTTCGCTCTTTTCCAGTCCGGTCGGGTCGGCGGCCATTAGCTGCTCGCACAGTTCGCGCGATATCGCAATCGACTGCTTGGCAATGCCGTCGCCGTACTTGCTCTTGCGCTCCAGGCGTATCAGCTTGTCGGAGAAGTTGTATATGCGTATGCGGTACTTGTCACGATCCTGTACACCGCGCAGCTTGTCGGCAAACGCGGTGTTATACTCGTCGTCAAAGTACAGCGAACGGATGTGGTACTCGTTGTATGGGTCGCCGTTTTTGTCGCGCGTGAGCACATAGTCCAGCGTGCGGCTCAGGTGTGCGTACTCACCGTAGTTGATGTAGTACTTGTACTCGTGCCGTGCGGGTATCTCAAGTGAACCTGACGGCAGGGAAAAGGGGGTTTTGTTTGCCAATTCGCTCACTCCTGTCAAAACCGGAAGCACTGCCGGCTCAATTCATGTCAACCTCGCCAAAGTAGGCGCTCAGCTCGCTGCTGCTTAGGTCAAAGTATTCCTGCAGATCCTCTATCAGGGTCTTCTTGTTGCCCTTTATGTTGGATAGGAACGTATTTATGTACTGTTCCCACTTCTCACGCGAGCCGCCCCACTTCTCGAACTGCGCATCCATTTCGGGGTCTAGTAGCTCCTTAAACTCGTTTACCTTTGCCTCGATATTGCTGTTAGAGAAGTTGCCCTTCATAAGGTCGGCGAGCTTGGTCAGGAACTGGTCGCGCACATCGGTATTCTTGAGCAGTGCGCGTATCAGCGTGTTATTGAACATCTTGCGCACGCCGTGACCGGTTTCGTTTAGATAGCGGTTGACGTAGTCATAGCTCATGTCAAACGATGCCCAGTCCAGATCGAAGAATATCCACTTCCACTTGCCGCCCGGCACGCGGTAGAACTTTATGTTGCCCGTGTCGGTATTGGCGACCAGCATTTCCATTGCCACGTACGTCAGGTAGTTGTCAATGTCCACGCGGTCGGCAACCCACTGCAGATTGTCCTCATCGGTCAGGCTGTTCTCGGCCACGAAGTCCAGTATCTCCTGGAATGACGAGAAGGAACCGTTCAGTACGCGCTTGTTACCCTTTATGATATCGATGTTGTTGATGTCGTTTTTGTCGGTCACGCCTTCGTGCTGCGCTATGAACCACTTGTTTATGCGCTCGCGCAGGTTGTAATGACCCCAGTATTCGCCGTTTAGGTATACCACAACGGGCGTCGATGCCTGGTATAGCACGCCCGTGCCCTCGGCAAGCGATGTAAGTACCGCGTCGCGCAGGCGCGTGTACTTGCCGTCCTGACCCGACGCGCGCACGACAAGCGCGTGGTACTGGGTGAAGTTGAGCTGGGGGAAGGGGTTAAAGTCGAACGTGCTGGAGCCGTACTTGGTGCGCGCGTACAGTCCGATTGCCTTTTGATCCTCGGCGCGCGAGTACTGACCTACCAGCGATATGCCTATGCTCTGATCGAGCACCACACTGCCGTTTTCGTCAATGTACTCAAATCCGGCCTCGTACTCCCAGTCCATCCAGAAGTTTGCGCCGGTGTTGCGCGAGCCGTAGGGGAATTCTTCCTCAGCATTGGGTCCCTTTACCATGATGCCCTTATTGTAATCGAACAGGTTGTCCGGGTCGGTTACAATGGATATTATGGGCACGGTGTGGCTTACGCCGTAAAGGAATGTACCGGTATGCGTGTAGCTGTTCATGTACCCATCGCGCACGGCAACGGCGCGCAGTACCGTCGTGGACGATACCGTAATGGGTCCGGTATAGAGCGTGGACGACGATGTGGGATCGGTGCAGTCGGTCGTGTAGTATATCGCCGCGTTCGGATCCGAGCAGCTCATTTCGACTGTAATCGTATCGGTCTTTATGCCGCCGTCGTCCGAGAACGTTACGTCACTTACGCGCCCGTAGGTCGCATCGCCCGAATTGCGCTCGCCCGGCGTAGGTGTCGACAAATAAAAAAAGCCGGAACGGTCGCTTACACGGCCGAATGACACGTCGGTGTACTGCAAATCCATGGGCAGCTTATCGACTATAGTGCCGTCGGGCTTGCACAGCGTCAGCGTCTCGCCATAATGAGATAATTTAAAATTTGTATGGAATGTACCCGAGTCCTCGGTATCAAGTCCCGAGCAGAGTATAACCATGCGCTCGCCCGGACCTAACGTGGTGCCGTCCGGAAACTGCCACTTGCGCGGGTTGTTGGGGTTGTCGCTTAGACCGTATCCGCTTAGGTCCACGGTCTGGTCGGAGCGGTTATGCAGCTCCAACCAGTCGTAGCCATAGGGATTGGAATCGGTTTCTGTCGAGTTGGAGGCAAGTGCCTCCTCAATAAAAAGCCCGGTGTCATTCCGGGCTGAAAGTTGCTGTTCAAATATAGCCATGGCTTCCTGCGTGTTGGCGTAACCGGGAGTGCCCTGCGCGTAGGTCTGCCACTCGTTTGATTCGTTGCGACCGTATGTCGAATCGTGGGGGATGAGGTCGTATGTTACCCAGTCGAGTATCGTTCCGTTGGGTGCGGTCAGCAGCACTTCGGACTTTTCACTGCCCAGCGAGAAGCTGGTGTGTAGGTATTCGCCCGACGTGCGGCTCTTACCCGAGCAGAACACGATCATGTATTCACCGGGCTGAATCGTAACATCCGGGAAAGTCCACTTGAAGGGCTTGGAGGAATTGTCGCTCAGCGCATAACCGCTGAGGTTAATCGCCTCGCTACCACTGTTGTAAATCTCGACCCAGTCGGAATAGTCGCCGTCTTCGTCGGCAATTATCGTCTTATTGGAAGAGCAAATCTCGTTTATGACCAGTGCGCTATTGTCGGCAACGCTTATCTGACGCAGCTGATCGTAGTACTGCTCCTCGTTGGGGTAGCCGGGCGTGTACTTGTCGGTAACCGTCCACTCGTTGGTGGTCAGGTTGCGCGCGTACGAGTAGTTGCTACCCATGGACGGTATTTCGACCATGTCCAGCAGGTTACTCATGTCGTCCAGCAGGTAGAGCGTTTCGCCCGAGGACGACAGCTTAAAGCTGGTGTGTATGTTCTCGCCCGCGGTCGCGCGGCTCTTGCCGGATGCGTAAATCACTGTGTACGCGCCCGCCTCAAGCGTGACATCGGGCAGCGGGAAGAACTTGTCCTTGGTCACCGAATCGCTTAAGAGATATCCGCCCAGGCTCACCGGCTGATCGGATATGTTCTTTAGCTCAATCCAATCCGGGAAGTCGCCGTCCTCATCGGCTAGCGCGGATGAGTTGGACGTCATTACCTCGGTTATGATTATCGGACTGCCCTCTATCATATTGCCGGTAATGCTGGATGACGCGGACCCCGTCGCGTCGCTCCCGCCGCCGGTATATTGGAATACCGCCGCCAGTGCCAGTAGCGCAATCATAGCA
>CAYTOU010000248.1:0-3727 GCA_964439295.1 uncultured Oscillospiraceae bacterium | reverse complement strand
CGCGCGCCCCCGTAACATAACCGGAAAAAAACTTGACTATAGCCATATGTGGACTTACACTGAAAATGACACAGTGTGGCGCATTAGGGCTAAACGGCTTGCCCATATACGCAAATCGCACAAAAAACCGGGCGCGCCCGCGCAGCCGGCGCAGTACACGCACCCGTACCGAAGGGACGGACTGTATGAGAGCTTATATACCCGCAAAAATGAGCATACTGCGGTCTGCCTATGTCGCCTAAATGTGCGGCATTCCTTTGCTGTAACATAGATGCAGGAGGTAGAGCAATATGCCCGTAAGAATACCCAATAGCCTGCCCGCGGCGCAGGTACTCAAGGATGAAAATATATTCGTAATGACCGAGCGGCGCGCGCGCATACAGGAGATTCGCCCGCTGAAGATCGCCATACTAAATCTGATGCCCACAAAGGAAGTTACCGAAACGCAGCTTCTGCGCCTTATAGGTAACACCCCTCTGCAGGTGGATGTGACTCTTCTGCGCACGGCGAGCTATCAGGCGCGCAATGTATCCAGCGCGCATCTGGACACATTCTACAAGACGTTTGACGAGGTGCGCGACAGCAAGTTCGACGGACTTATCATAACCGGCGCGCCTGTCGAGATGATGGAGTTCGAAGAGGTTCAGTACTGGAACGAGCTCACTCGCATTATGGATTGGGCGGAAGAGCATGTATTCTCCACGCTCTACATATGCTGGGCGGCTCAGGCGGGCATGTACTACCGCTACGGCGTACCCAAGTATGAGCTGGAAAAGAAGTGCTCGGGCGTATATCGCCACAGGGTGCTTGTGCGCAATTGCCCGCTTTTGCGCGGCTTTGACGATTACTTCTTTGCCCCGCATTCCCGCCACACCGAGGTGCGCGCCGAGGACATTGCCAAGGTACCCGAGCTTGAGCTGCTCTGCGACAGCGTTAAGGCGGGCGTATATCTGGTCGCCAGCCGTGACGGCAAGCATGTATTCGTGACCGGTCACTCCGAGTACGATGCCGAAACGCTCAAGCTGGAATACGAGCGCGACACCGCGCGCGGACTCAATCCGCAGATACCCTACAACTACTTCCCCGAGGATGATCCCACCCGCGCGCCCATGGTACGCTGGCGCTCGCACGGCAATCTGCTGTTTACCAACTGGCTCAACTACTACGTATATCAGGAGACGCCTTTCGACATCGAGCAGATCGGCAAGCGGTAATAATAAAAGCCCCCTGCCCGCGCGGCAGGGGGTTTATGCCGTTACAGATTGAAGCAGCCTAAGCTTTCGCCGCTCCAATCGGATATGCGCTTGAGCTCTTGCCAGTTTTCGTCCTGGCTCTTATCGTACACGCCGCCGATTAGGAATCCGGCGGACTTTGCCGTGCGCGCCGCGTGAAGCGCGTCCTCGAACACGATTGCGTCATTGGGCTTAACATTGAGCCTATCCGCCGCGGCGAGGAAGCAATCGGCATGCGTCTTACCGCCCCAATCGTCCGAGCATGCGATGAACTCAAACAGATCCTCTATGCCGAATCGCTTGACGGCCGAAAGCACAAGCGGCTCTTCGGTCGCCGACAGTATGCATATGCGCATGCCGCTAGACTTCATGCGGATAAGGGAATCCACAGCGCCCGCCTTGGGCTGAACATCGCGCGCATACATGACTGTGATATCACGATACAGCTCTTTTGTGAGCTCATCGACATCGGCATCGGGTATAAAGTTATCGCGTATCCACGCCATGGTTTCATTCATTGTCATGGGTGAAATCAGTTCCAGCAGGTTATCGGGCGGCACAGTGCCGTGATGCAATATCAGATTGCGCGGCGCGTCCGTCCATATGTACATGGAATCGGCGATAGTGCCGTCAAAGTCGCATATTGCGGCGGCGGGTCGGCGTGACAGTTTATTCAATGTACAAGCACTCTCCATTGTTTGCCGCGCGTTGCGGCGTTATCTCTTGCGCAATGATATCACATGTGCGCGCATAAATCAATGCCGCGCGCATGCGCCGCGCGGGAACAAACCGCGCGCAAACTATGTCTAAACAATAGTCAAACCGGTGCATAATCGGCCAAATAAAACCGATTTGCATCTGAAAATAACCGATTGCATATCGAGGTGCAGTTTTCCGATGAATTACGATGACGACAACGCCCGCAGGCGTTCCACCACGCGCTCGGGCAGCAGTGACATGTACGACGATGACCGTTACGAAACTCCGCGCAGGTCGACGTCCAAAGCAACCTCTAGCAGCAACGCTCGCCGCTCCGCTTCATACGACGGCCGCTCATACGATTCCGGGCGCTCAACGCGCGCGACCTCATATGACGACTACTCCAACCGCCGCAGTTATTCGCGCGTAGACGACTACGACGAAGAGCCCGCGCGCCGTCAGAGCGCGCAGCGCGCATCGAGCAGCTACCGCACGCGCAATGACTACGACGAAGAACCCGCCCGCCGCCAGAGCACGCAGCGCGCATCGAGCAGCTATCGCACGCGCAATGACTACGACGAAGAACCCGCGCGCCGTCAGAGCACGCAGCGCGCATCGAGCAGCTACCGCACGCGCAATGACTACGACGAAGAACCCGTACGCCGTCAGAGCACGCAGCGCGCATCGAGCAGCTACCGCGCGCGCGGCGACTACGATGAAGAGCCCGCCCGCCGTCAGAGCAGCACCCATCGTGCGCCCGACCGTTACGCTTCATCGAGCTATTCTAATTCGCGCGCATCTACGCAGAACAGGCGCGCGTATGACGATGACGAGTACGACTTTTCCGAAAGTCGCCGCCGTCCGAGCAGTCCGCGCAGCACGCGCCGGGGATACTCATCGCGCCGCTCGGACAGCACGGGCAAGTATGCTATAATGGCGATACTGGCGGTGCTTATAATAATTGCTATACCGGTATCCAAGAAGATAGGCTTATTTACGAGCATATCGGCGACGAGTGCGGGTGCTATAGCGACTGTTGAAGTGCCGTTTGACGATGTATTTGCGACGCCGACAGCCGATCCGTCGGCGACCGAGGCGCCCAGCGTAGATCCGACAGCCGAGCCCACGCCTGAGCCGACCGAGATACCGGGCAAGCTACTCTCATCCGGGCGCATACTTGACCCGGACAAGAAGGCCATTGCCTTGACATTTGACGATGGTCCGAGCAAGTATTCGCGCAAGATACTTGAGACGCTTGCTCAGTACGACGGGCGCTGCACGTTCTTTGTGGTAGGCGAGCGTTTGGACGACTATTCGGAGACCCTACAGATGGAATACGAGGCGGGCTGCCAGGTAGGCATGCACACCTACACGCACGCGAACCTACGCAAGCTATCCAAGGATGAGATACTTGAAGAGATCAACAAGACCAACGATCTGATATACAAGTACCTAGGCGTTTACTCCACGCTTGTACGTCCGCCGTACGGCGCGGTCAACGACACCGTCAAAGAGACCGTCGAGCAGCCCATGATCAACTGGTCGATAGACACGCGCGACTGGGAGAGCAGGGATGCCGACAGCGTTTACAACGAGATCATGAGCAATGTCGAAGACGGCGACATCATACTCATGCACGACCTTTACTCCTCAACCGCCGACGCCGTCGCCCGCGTTGTGCCCGATCTCGTTGAGCAGGGCTACCAGCTCTGCACCATCGAAGAACTCTTCGAGCTCAAGGGCATAGAACTCAACGCCGGCTCGGTTTACCTCTCCGCCAAGTCAAAGTCATCGGA
>CAYTOU010000247.1:0-3813 GCA_964439295.1 uncultured Oscillospiraceae bacterium | reverse complement strand
GCAAACGCTCTTTCACAGCCATATACTACTTACTTAACTATTAGACCTCGGGCTGAGCGTCGTTTTCAACGGCTGCGTTTTCAACGCTGCGGATAGCCCAGCGCGCCATTATCAGCTTGGTCTTTTCCGGACCAACCAGCAATGTCACGGTATCGTCCTTTATGCGATCGACAGTGCCGTATATACCGCCGATTGTGCACACGCGGTCGCCGGTCTTCAGCGCGTCCAGCATGTCCTTGACGGCCTTATCCTTCTTGCGCTGCGGACGCAGAAGGAAGAAGTAGAACACGATGACCATCAATGCCAGCGGCAGTATCAGGGATACCAGGCTGCCTACGGTGTTGCCGGCGGTCGATGTGGTGGTGGTGCTGGTTTCGGTGCCGGTCGATGTCGTGGTTTCGGTAGTGGTATCACCGGTATCAGTGCTGGTTTCGGCAGCAGTGGTATCGCTGGCCTCGGTAATGGGCTGATCCGCACTCAGCGGATCGAAGTATATTACGGTACCGTTGGTATGCATTTAACTCTCCTCCATATATATGCGTAAGGTCTTAGATGATTATACCCTGACTCGGTTGATTACACAAGTACATTTTATGACATTTCAATGAAAATTGCGCAGTCCGCGCGCCGCTTGCGCATGGCTTACACCCTTTTGAGCGCGCCGCGCTTGATAAAAATAGTCGTTTACGCTATACTTGCCCTATAAAATGTGGCAGGGGGAGGCAGGCACAATGATAACGGCTATAACGGCGCATTCGGGCTGCGAAGGCACGCCGCTCGATTCGCTGGATTCGGTCGATATGGGCATAAGCGTGGGCGCGGACTGTGTCGAGGTGGATGTGCAACTGGATGAAGAGGGCGTACCGCGCCTGACGCACGATGCGCGCGCGGACTACTCGGGCACGGCAACGCTTGAAAGCGCGTTTGAGCGCATAGCGGATACAGGCATGGGCATAAACTGCGACCTAAAGACCCCGCGCGCGCTGTATCCGGTGCTGGCACTTGCAAAGCGTTTCGGCTTAAACGATGGGCGGCTCATATTCTCGGGCTCGGTATCGTGCGACCTGCTGGCGTCCGATACGGACATCGCGCGGGATGCGCGCATATATTTGAATATAGAGGAGATTGCAAAGTACTTCTATAGCGCCGGGGCGCAGGACTTTGCCCACGCACTGCGCAAGCCGTGGAGCGTTGTGGATAGTCACTTGGAAAAGCTCCTCGAAAATGACATACCGCTCATTTGCCGGGCGGCGGCAAGCGTGGGCGCATACGCGGTAAACGCGCCGTACGCGCATATGACAGATGAGCACATAGCGCACTTTGCCAAATGCGGCACGCGCCTATCGCTATGGACTGTCAATGACGAAAGCGCGCAGAGCAGATTGCTTAGCTTAAACCTATGCAATATAACCACGACAAACGTGCGCCGCGCGCTGAGTATACGCAATGCTATTAAACAATAATAAATGCGCCCGCGATTGACAACGCAGGTGCTAATGTGGTATACTTCTTTAGCATATTTTAAAGGCAGTGAAGGGAAGAGTAGCGCGCAAGCGGGCGCAAAGAGAGCCGGTCAAAGGTGTGAGCCGGTCACAGCGCGCGCGTGAACATGGTCCCGGAGCCCCGACGCCGAAAAAAGCATTTTAGGCGCCGGCGTCAGGCAGCGTTAATGCCGCGCCGCATGTAAGCAGCGCAAGGTGTCCGGCTTTATTGCCGGGAACAAGGGTGGTACCGCGATTATTCGTCCCTTCCGATGGAATACATATTTCAGTCGGAAGGGCTTTTTTATTGCGGCAAAAGATATAGGAGGATGATGCAAGGTGGCAAAGACATACTACATAACCACGCCGATATATTACCCCAGCGATAAGCTGCATATCGGTCATACATTCTGTTCGGTGGCAACCGATGCAATGGCGCGCTTTAAGAAGCAGACCGGATACGATACGTTCTTTCTGACCGGTACCGACGAGCACGGCCAGAAGATAGAGAACAAGGCCAAGGCCGCCGGCGTCACGCCGCAGCAGTACGTGGACAACATCGTCGCGGGCATAAAGGAACTGTGGAAGCTGATGGATGTCGACTATTCCGACTTCATACGCACCACCGATGAGCGCCATGTCAAGGCTGTGCAGAAGATATTCATGCAGCTGTACGAGCGCGGCGATATATATAAGGGCACTTACGAGGGACTGTACTGCACGCCCTGCGAAGCATTCTGGACGCCCACTCAGGCTAAGGACGGCAACTGCCCCGACTGCCACCGCCCGGTGCAGAAGGTGCAGGAGGAGGCTTACTTCCTAAAGATCTCCAAGTATCAGGATTGGCTTATCGACTATATCGAAAAGCATCCCGACTTCATACAGCCCGCATCGCGCGCGAACGAAATGCTCGCCAACTTCCTGCGCCCGGGTCTGGAGGATCTGTGCATATCGCGCTCGTCCTTCACGTGGGGCATACCTGTGCCCATAAACGAAAAGCACGTAATATACGTGTGGCTGGACGCGCTCAGCAACTACATAACCGCCCTGGGCTATGCATCCGATAACCCCGAGCTGTTCAATAAGTTCTGGCCCGCCGATAAGCACATCGTGGGTAAGGAAATAATCCGCTTCCATACGATAATATGGCCCATCATGCTTAAGATGCTCGACCTGCCGCTGCCCAAGCAGATCTTCGGTCACGGCTGGCTGGTGTTTGACGGCGTAAAGATGAGTAAGTCCCTGGGCAATGTGGTCGACCCGGTTGTGCTGTGCAAGCGCTATACTTCCGACGCCATACGCTACTTCCTGCTGCGCGAAACCAACTTCGCATCCGATAGCGAGTTCTCGACCGCCGCACTGCTTGGCCGCATTAACTCCGACCTCGCAAATGACCTGGGCAATCTGGTCAGCCGCACGGTTGCCATGATAGAAAAGTACTTCGGCGGCGAAGTGCCCGCGCCCGGCGAATTGACCGATGACGAAAAGCCGATGATAGAGCGCATAAGCGCACTGCCCGCATTGGTCGAAAAGTACATGGATGCAATGCAGCCCAGTAACGCGCTTGCCGAAATCTGGAAGCTGGTAAGCGATTGCAATAAGTACATCGACGTGACTCAGCCGTGGGTGCTGGGACGCTCCGAAGAGGGCAAGCCGCGCCTTAAGACCGTAATGTATACCCTGGCCGAATGCGTGCGCATAATCGCCGTGTACGTGACGCCCTTCATGCCGCGTACGCCCGAGCGCATATTTGAGCAGTTGGGCGTAACCGAGCCCGAGCTCAAGACCTGGGATTCCGTAAAGGAATTCGGCGCGTTCAAGAGCGGCACAATAGTGCATAAGGGCGCCGCACTCTTCCCGCGCCTGGATGTGGATAAGGAGCTTAAGGAGCTTCAGGCAATGCTGCCCGCACATGAGGGCGAAGAGCCTAAGAAGGAAGAAAGCAAGCCCGAAAAGCAGAAGAAGCAGGAAAAGCCCGCCAAGGCAGAGAAGGCGGAGAAGGCCGATGACGGCATGATAACCATAGAGGACTTCTCCAAGATCGACCTGCGCCTGGCAAAGGTCATAGCCGCCGAAAAGGTGGAAAAGTCGGATAAGCTGCTTAAGCTCACACTCAAGGTGGGCGATAGCGAGCGCACCGTGGTAAGCGGCATAGCAAAGCAGTTCACTCCCGAAGAGATGGTCGGTAAGACCGTGACCATAGTAGCCAATCTGAAGCCCGCCAAACTGCGCGGCATAATGTCCGAAGGCATGATACTCTGCGCCGAGGACGCGACCGGCAAGCTGGGTCTTGTGACGGTTGACGGTTTCGAGGACGGGAGTAAGATCGGGT
>CAYTOU010000246.1:0-3847 GCA_964439295.1 uncultured Oscillospiraceae bacterium | reverse complement strand
GCGCGTTTCCCTTTATTTACACCCGAGTCTTCTTGGTCATGAACTGGAAGAGCTCGATGCGCTCACCGTCGGGACCTTTGAAGAAGATGTTCTTGGTGCCGCCCATAACATCGGGCATTTCGCCGATGGGGGATATGACCTCGACCTTGCCCTCAATGGTCTTCATGAAAGCTTCGATGTCGTCGCACTCAAGACAGACGTGGTCGACCTGACCGGGCTTGAGCGCGGAAACATCGACGTTGGGGCTGCAAATAAGCTCCAGAATGCAGGTGCCCGCCTGAACGAAGCCCAGAATGGTCGTGCCGCGGGTGTAGTAGTCGATGAGCTCCATGCCCAGATCATTTACGTAGAACTTGAGAGAACGCTCCATGTCGGATACCCTTACGCCTATGTGCGCAAGACCGGTAAGACCCTTTGCCATGTGTTTTGCCTCCCTTTTTGTTGTTTGTTTGAATAAGCAACCGATTAAGCAAGCGGTTGCCCGCGTAACCATTATAGCATTTGACGTAAAAAATTGGAAGAATTACTTTTCAAGAATTCAAAAAAAGGCTATAATTGACACGTGGGCATGCATATTTAAGCGTGACCCGCAAGCGTATCCCACCAATAGGTAACTCGTCAGGTATCCTTAAAACGAACTTGAACGGAGGAAAAGACAATGACTCAGAGGAATCTTACTACCCATGCGCAGGTGCGCAAGCTCACCATTTGTGCAATGCTGACCGCTATGATATGGTTTTTGACCATATCGCCCATAGGCTTCACATTGCCGTTCTTCGGTATATCGATGACCTTTAACCATATACCCATGATAATCGGTACGCTCATGGAAGGACTGGGCGTGGGATGCGTCTTGGGTGCCATGTTCGGCTTGAGTAGCCTGTATACGGCGTTTACTAACCCCAGCTACTATTCGCCGATGTTCGTAAATCCGCTCATATCGGTCGTGCCGCGAATATTGACCGCGCCCGTGACCTACTTTGTATATAAAGGCGTAAGCAAACTCTGCCCGAAAAAACCCGCCATTGCGTGGGGCGCGGCGGCTATTGCGGGTACACTCGCAAATACGCTGTTCGTGCTGGGCTCAATGTCCATATACGTTAGCATAAATCCGTCCGTATTGGGTCTGGACGCAAGCGGCGTGCCCGGCGCAATTGCCATTATATGGGGACTTTCCGCCAATAGCCCGTTTGAGTGCTTCTCGTCCGTGGTCATCTCGGTGGCCGTCATGGGCGCACTCAAGAGGTATAATAAGGGCAAAAGTGCCAAATAGTTTTTACGATTGGGGATTCATTGTATGATATTGACGCTTGATATAGGCAATACCAATATAAAGGCCGGCGTGTTCAATGGCACCGAGCTGGTTGACTATTGGCGCATATCGACGGATCGCACAAAGAGTAGCGATGAGTACGGTATACTCCTTTTGAGCCTCTTTTCGCATTCCGGCATAAATCCGGCCGTTGACGGCATTATAATGTCATCGGTTGTGCCGACGATTAACTTTACCATTGAGCATATGTGCACCAACTACTTTAATGTCACACCCATGCAGGTGGTGCCCGGCATAAAGACAGGCATAAACTTAAAGTACGAAAACCCGCGCGAACTTGGTAGCGACCGTATAGTAAACGCGGTAGCCGCATATGAATTGTATGGCGGACCGTGCATATTCATCGACTTCGGTACGGCTACGACGTTCGGCGTAGTGTCCGCGCGCGGCGAGTTCCTGGGCGGCGCAATCTGCCCGGGCATAAAGCTGGCAAGCGAGGCGCTGACCGAGCGCACGAGTAGGCTGCCTAAGATTGAGCTGGTCAAGCCCGAAAGCGTAATCGGACGCAATACCGTGACAAATATGCAGTCCGGTCTGGTGTACGGCTTCATAGGTCAGGTGACTTACCTTATCGACTGCATGAAGCGCGAACTGGGCGCGCCGGATGCTAAGGTAATAGCGACCGGCGGTATGTCCCGCCTGATAGCGTCGGGCACAAACGCCATTGACGAAATCGATGGTCTGCTTACGCTTAAGGGACTCAGAATCATATATGAACGCAATCAGCCGCGCGCATGACGCGGGAAAGTGAGAATTGAAACTTATGAGCGGTGTACGCGAGGTTGTTATAGGTTTTCTGGGCTGCGGCAATATAGGCGGCGGCGTGTGGCGTCTGCTTGAGCGCGAGAAAAATGCACTTGAAAAGCGCGAAGGCGTGCGTTTTAACGTTAAACGCATACTGGTGCGCAATAAAAATAAGCTGCGCGGCACAGTGCCCGAGGAGATACTTACCGACAATGCCGATGACGTATTGTGCGATCCCGATATTCAAATCGTCGCCGAATTCATGGGCGGCGCAGAACCTGCGGGCAGTTATATCGAGCGCGCGCTTAAGGCGGGCAAGGCGGTAGTTACCGCGAATAAAATGGCGCTCGCCTGCGCATGGACGCGCATAAACGATGCGGCGGCACAGACCGGCGCCGGACTCTACTGCGAGGCCAGCGTGGGCGGCGGAATACCTATAATCCGCGCAATCGGCTCATCGCTTCAGGCGAATGAATTTAGCCGTATAATGGGCATAATAAACGGCACGACAAACTATATGCTTACCGAAATGACTCAGCGTGGCATGGACTATGCGCCCGCACTTACCCAGGCGCAGCGCTTGGGTCTGGCCGAGCCCGATCCTACTGCCGACGTAAGCGGCATGGACGCGGTGTATAAGCTGTCCATACTAGCGACGCTCGCGTTCCGCACATATGTGCCGTATGAAAAAATATATCACGAGGGCATAACCGAGATAACCGCCGCGGACATCGAATGCGGGCGTAAGATGGGCTATACCGTAAAGCTATTGGCCATTGCCAAGCGCACGCCCGACGGCATCGAGGCGCGCGTGCATCCCGTATTCATACCCACGCGCCACACTCTGGCATCGGTGGGCGGGTCGTATAACGCGATATTCCTGACCGGCGATGCGGTGGACGATATGCTGTTTTACGGGCGCGGGGCGGGGGACATGCCCACTGCCAGCGCGGTCGTGTCCGACATAGTCAATGCGGCGCACGAGTTGGATAAAGAGCATGCACCGCTATACAGCGGCAGCTGCGAAAATGTCATTGACGATTTTGCCGCGTGCAGTTTTGTGCGCCTTAAGCCGGTATGCCAAGGCGATAATGTGGGCGCGATCATCAGCGCGCTATCCGAGCATGGCGTGGGCGTAAGTGCGGTAAATCAGGTGAATATCGAAGGCGAAAAGTCGATAGTCGTCATTACAAACGAAGTCAAGCAGTCCGTAGTGCGCTCGGCGCTCGATGCGATACCCGATGATATTGCCAAAGTGCTCAGCGTAATCAGAATAGAAGAATTGGAGTGATAGAACGTGATTACACGCAAGGAAGAACAGACTCTGGAGATCCGTGAGCATATGCGCGGCGGCGAAAAGCAGGCGGAGATACTCAACCTGAGCAAGGAGCTACCCACTAAGGCGCGCCTTTTTGCCAAGCTGAAGCTGGTTCCGGGCGCATCGATAGGCTATCACGTACATGAGAACGAGACCGAGATATTCTATTTCCTGACCGGCAAGGGTCGTGTGCGCGATGGCGAAAACTGGTATGACGTAACGGTGGGCGACGTGCTATCCACGGGCAACGGCAACGGACACGCGGTTGAGAACACCGGCGACACCGATCTGGAGTTTGTCGCGGTCATAGTGAAGGAATAATCTTAAAAAAAACAAACCGCTCGTATGCAGACAGCACTGCGTGCGGGCGGTATTGTTTAATGCGGAGGCAATATGAAGTACGGAATAACCACCGGCGCCCTATACTGACGGCTTGAAACACCCGATGCGCT
>CAYTOU010000245.1:0-3875 GCA_964439295.1 uncultured Oscillospiraceae bacterium | reverse complement strand
CGGAAAAGCCGCCGAAATTGCAGCTTAAGGAATTTTAGAAACACACTCTAATATACGCCTATACGGGTATGCGCTACCTTACCGTTTAGGATATCTGATATGCGGTGGCGCGCATGCGCGATAAGCACGATAGTACCGCGCTGAACCGGCGCGATTGAGAATTCCAGCTTGGCATATGCTCCTCCCGAACCCTTGCGCGATGTGCCCTTGCAATGCTGCTGCATAAGGCGAATCTTTTCGATGCACGATTCGGCGCTATCGGCGCGTATCTCATCGACCAGCGTTGTGGGATCGGTCGGATCGCTGTATATTCCCTCGGTCGATGTCATTATCAGCAGGTATTTTGAGCACATCAGGTCGCTTACGACCGCGGCGGTCTCGTCGTTATCGATGCATTCCACTACGTGTTCGCTTTTGCGGCGCAGCTCGGTCAATTCCAGCTTGCGCGTTTCTTCATCGGACACAGGGTCATTGTAATTGATTATCGGTATCGCATTTTGCGATATGGCGCGCTCAAGTGCGTGCTGTATATGCAGCCGCTTTTCGGGATCGTTGAAGTGCTGATGTTCAACCAGTAGCTGGCGCACCGAGTACTCGGGATGAATGAACTGGCGATAGTTTGCCATGAGGATTGACTGACCTTGTGCGCTGTAATCGGTCTTGCACTCCTCGGCATCGCCGGTTAACTCCCTGCCGCCATTTCGCTTCATATAATCAAGGCGTCCTATTTCCGCCGCGCCGCTGGTTACCCAGATCATGCCGGGACGCAGCTCATCGCCCAATCGCGACAATATGTTGTAATCAATATCGTTATCCTCGCGGCGTATAAGAGCCATTGACCCTACCTTGCCCACGAGATTAACGCGTTTATCCGTTTGAAGCATAGCTTTCTCCACCTGCTTTATGTCGATTTGCCATAGCTAAATTATTATAGCACCCGATGAAGACGCGGTCAATCTTCAATAAAGTATCCTAACCAAGGCAACGTTTTCAATCAAAACAAAATGTAGTTTGCCGCTATTCAACATACGGCAAGTGTGATATAATCAGATCAGTCGAAAACACCATGGAGGTAATGTGCATGCTCACAATATATGATCTGCAATGCGAAAACTTTGTTTCGCCCATAGGCATTTCAACCGACAAACCGCGCTTTAGCTGGAAGATACGCAGCGATGCGCGCAGTTGTGCTCAGTGCAGCTACCAAATTCAGCTGGCGAGCGATTCTTCATTTGAAAACATAGTATGGGACAGCGGACGCATAGCCGGTGATCAGAGCCAGCTATGCGAATACAAAGGCGAGCCGCTGGAGGCGGATACGCGCTACTATTTCCGCGTGCGTATTGAGGACAACCATCGCGAAAAGAGCGATTGGGTAGAGTCCATGTTCGAAACCGGCATATTCGATGCGAGTGATTTCAAGGCCGATTTCATAGGCTCCCCGCTGGATAAGCCCGAGGATTCGTGCGGACTGTACTTCCGTCATGGCTTTACCGTTGACGGAGAAGTCGCGCATGCAAAGGTATATGCCACGGCGCTGGGCATGTATGATCTGCACATGAACGGCGGCAAGGTCGGCGATGCATACTTTGCACCCGGCTTCCTGTCATACAAAAAGCATCTGCAGGTGCAGGCATATGACGTGACCGACATAATACGCCCGGGCGAAAACGTAATCGGCGCTATTGTGGGCGCGGGCTGGTACAAGGGCGATCTGGTGTGGGCCAAGAAGCGCAACCATTTCGGCGGCAAGAACGCGCTGTTTGTACAGCTGCACATCACGTACAAGGACGGACATAAGCAGACCGTTATGACCGGCGAAGACTGGCAGACCGGCTTTGGTCCGATAACGTTCAGCGAACTGTATCACGGCGAAACGTACGATGCAAACCTTGCCGATCCCAACTGGTGCAATACCGTTGAGGGCGGACACTTCGTCAAGTGCGACATAGTTCCGTTTGACAAGTCTGTCATGTGCATGCAGACCGGCGAATTCGTGCGCGAGCGTGAAATCGTACACCCCATCGCAAAGATTAAGACTCCCGCAGGCGAAACCGTATTCGACTTCGGTCAGAACATGGTGGGCTATGTGCGCGTAAAGGTCTCGGGCAGCAAGGGCGACCGCGTGCGTCTGGGCTTTGCCGAGGTATTAGACAAGGACGGCAACTTCTATACCGAAAACATGCGTGTGGCGCGCAATGACATCATATATATACTCTCCGGTGAAGGCGAAGAGGTATTCCACCCCCACTTCACATTCCAGGGCTTCCGCTACGTGCGCGTAATCGAATTCCCCGGATTCGCGCAGAGCGACAATTTCGAGGGCGTTGTGCTGGATTCCGACATGCGCACGACCGGCGAATTCGAATGCTCAAACGAGCTGATCAATCGCCTGGTCAAGAATGTAAGCTGGGGCTTCAAGGGCAACTCGGTCGATGTCCCCACCGACTGCCCGCAGCGCGACGAGCGTCTGGGCTGGACCGGCGACGCGCAGGTATTCATACGCACGGCCAGCTTCCTGCGCGACACGCGCGCGTTCTACTCCAAGTGGCTGGACGACATGGCATGCGATCAGATGGAAGACGGCCGCATACCCAACGTTGTGCCCGACCTGATTAAGGAAGGTGGCGCATGCGGCTGGGGCGATGCAGCCACGATATGCCCGTGGACACAGTATCTGTGCTATGGCGACAAGCGCGAGCTCAAAAAGAACTACCCCATGATGAAAAAGTGGGTGGAGTACATACACCATGTGGCGACAAAGGGCGTCTATTGGGACACCGGATTCCACTTTGGCGACTGGCTGGCGCTGGACGCCAAGGAAGGCAGCTATTTCGGCGCTACGCCGAACGACCTGACCGCAACGGCGTACTATGCGTATTCCACGCTCATAATGAGCAAAGCCGCGGCTGTGTTGGGATACAGCTCGGAAAGCGCAAACTACATGCGCCTGCATAACGACATAGTCGATTACTTCAAGCGCGAGTTCTTTACGCCCAACGGTCGCCTATCCGTGCCCACTCAGACCGCGCATGTGCTGGCGCTTATGTTCGACCTTGTGCCTGAAAACGCGATACAGCGCACGATAGACGGCTTGGTCAAGCTGATTGAAACGAACGGCAACCACCTGACCACCGGCTTCCTGGGCACGCCGTATCTATGCTACGCGCTGAGCCGCTACGGACGCATGGATGTAGCGATTAAGCTACTGATGCGCGAAGAATACCCGTCATGGCTGTACGCGGTAAAGCAGGGCGCGACGACCATATGGGAGCATTGGGACGGCATTAAGCCGGATGGTTCGTTCTGGAGTCCCGACATGAACTCCTACAACCATTACGCTTACGGCTGCATACTTGACTGGATGGTCGAGGTGCTGGCGGGTATCAACATCGATGACCGCATAACCGCATACAAGCGTTTCACCGTAACGCCGCAGTTGCCCAACGAGTGGGACAACCTCAAGTGCAGCTACGACAGCCTATACGGCAAGATCGCCATCGGCATCGTGCGAAACGGCGAGAATCTGGACATCACGCTCACAGTGCCCGAGAACACGACATGTGTATTCAAGCTGGGCGACTGCAAGAAGGATTTCGGCTCCGGCACATACGAATTCAGCTGCCCGAACGTACCCGTAGTTGAGTACGATAAGGTTGAAGAGAAGTAAGTATCTTATATAGTAGGATTTATCAGCCCGAACATAGGTTTTTGCCTGTGGGAGGGCTTTTTTCGAGCCATAATTTGATCGTTCTTACATATTTCTGATTTACACCGATATTTTCTATCCAGTCTGCCAGTAATTGTAACTATTTTTTATATTTCACGAGTATATGTTTTGACATATTGTACATTGACAGTAGGTGTGTTGTATG
>CAYTOU010000244.1:0-3909 GCA_964439295.1 uncultured Oscillospiraceae bacterium | reverse complement strand
CCTGCAGAAGTACTTCGTAAAGGGCGTCATGATTGGTGCTGTAAAGGGTTAATCAAAAAAACAAATGTAAAATCAAAGGCGCAGTCCGATTTGGACTGCGCCTTTATTGTATATATTGCTTTTTACTTTGCCATTGCGTCAAACAGCGGCGCATTGCTTTGGTATGCGCGGCGGTATATCGCGTAACCGTCGTCGTACACTGCCCTATTGCTCAGGTTGGGCATGGTGCAGCCGGGCGCCATATGTACCTCGGTCGCGCACGCCTCTTCAAGCGATGTGTATTCGCCGCAGGCAACTTGCGCGCATATTATCGCGCCCAACGCGGCCTGCTCGCGCGTCTGCGTGGAGTACAGCGGCAGTCCCAGCACGTCCGCCATTATCTGACGCCACGTATCGCTGCGCGCTCCGCCGCCGGATATGATTACCTTATCCACGGGCAGGTTCATGCCGCGCATGATTTCGAGGCAGTCGCGCAGCGAGTACGCGACGCCTTCCAGCACGGCGCGCTCCATCTCGGCGCGCGTATGTCCCAGAGTCAGTCCGATGAACGCGCCGCGTGCATGCTCGTTCATATGCGGCGTGCGCTCGCCGGTCAGGTACGGAAGGAATATCAGTCCGCCCGCACCCGGCGCGGTATCGTGCGCCAGTGCATGCATCGCCGCATAGTCGCGCGTGGACAGCACCTTTTCGTTAAACCAATTGGCGGCAAGGCAGGCATTGAGCACCGCACCCATCACGTACCAAGTGTTCGCCGGCGCGTGGCAGAATGTATGCGTGCGCAGTTGCGGATCGTATACCGGCTGCGCCGACGCGGTGAACAGCTGACCCGATGTGCCTAGGTTGAGTGAGCACTGACCCGGCTTGATTAGGCCATTGCCCACCGCCTGCATGGGCTGATCGCCGCCGCCGAACGACACCGCTGTGCCTTCGACAAGTCCGGTTTCCGCCGCGGCGCGCGCGGTTATGCGTCCGGCGATGTCGTACGGTCTATGCGACGCATTGGGGAGTATCGCGGCATCCACGCCGATTGCCTTAAGCAATTCGCGGCTCCAGCACATGTTAATGCCGTCGTACATAAGCGTCGAGCACGCATCGGTGGGTTCTGTGCCAATTTCGCCGGTCAGTCTAAAGCGCAGATAGTCCTTGGGCAAAAGCGCGTAGCGGATCTTTTCGTATATGTCGGGGCGATTTTCGCGCACCCACATCAGCGAGAGCGCTTGAAAGCCCGAATGTACCTGATTCTGCACCCACTGCCCCAGCTTTTCCATGCCCACGGCATCCATTACGCGCTTCTTCTGATCGGCGGCGCGTCCATCGCAGTGTATTATCGCGGGCGCGAGCACATTGCCCTGCGTGTCCAGCATGACAAGTCCGTGCATTTGACCCGAAAAGCCAATGCCCTTTATCGATTGGGGCGCGGCATCGGCGGACTTTAGCGCGGCGGGCACTGCGGCACACAGCGCGGCATACCACTCTTCGGGATTCTGCTCGGCATAGCCCGGCGCGGGAATCGACAGCGGGTATTCGGCATAGCCGCTGCCCTTTATATTGCCCTTCTCATCGGTAAGTACAGCTTTAAGTCCGGTTGTGCCCAGATCTATACCCAGATAGTTCGGCATATTATCGCCTCTTCTCCTGTTTTTATCTAAAAACTTCAAAAGCGGACGAATGCCGTCCGCTTTTGATTGTGCTGTATTTAAAAGAGTTATCAGTACTCGATAACGCCCTTAACGACGTTGCGAATGTCCTTTGTGCAGGTGGCGTACGCGACATCGGTTTCGTCAAACTTGAAGGAATGCGATACGATCGACTTCAGGTTGATTATGCCCGAGGAAACCGCGTTGATTGCCATCGGGTATACATTCCTGTAGCGGAATACCCAACGCACGTCAAGCTCCTTAACGCTGAGCAGGTTGTTGTCCAGATCGTTGAGCTTCTCGCCGCCCAGACCGACCATTACGATGACGCCGCCGTACTTGATGGCATCGACCGCCTGCTTGAAGGTGGGAGTGAAGCCCGCGCAATCGATTACGATATCCGCGCCGTGGCCGCCGGTGAGCTCCATGACCTTCTTGACATAGTCTTCCTTTTCGGTGTTAACGGTGATTGCGCCCAGCTCGGCAGCCTTTGCGAGGCGCTTTTCGTTCATGTCGCCGACGATTATCTTAGTCGCGCCCATGGACTTGGCGGACATAAGCGTAACCAGACCGATGCAGCCCGCGCCGATAATGGCAACGGTATCGCCCATCTTGACGTTGGCGCGGTTGCACGCATGCAGACCCACTGCCAGCGGCTCGACCAGAGCGCCCTCAACATAGCTCATGTTGTCGGGAATCTTGAAAGTGAACGCGGCCGGATGCGCGACATATTCGCACAGGCAGCCCTGATCCGGCGGCGTCGCCCAGAAATGCAGCGAGCGGCACAGATTGTACTTGCCCTCCAGGCACAGGTCACACTTGTAGCAGGGAACGCCGGGCTCCATGCATACGCGGTCGCCGACCTTCAGGTTGGTGACTTCGGAGCCGACTTCGACTACCTCGCCCGCGCACTCGTGACCCAGAATAAAGGGCGGCTCGACGATGCAGTCACCGATCCTGCCATGCGTATAGTAGTGCAGGTCGGAACCGCAAATGCCGACGGCCTTCAGCTTGATAATGACGCCATCGGGCTTAACAACAGGCATCGGCGCTTCGCCAAGCTCCAGCTTCTCGATACCGGTCATGTAAAACGCTTTGTTTGTCATTTTACGACTTCCTTCGTGATAGTTTTGATTTGCCCGCGTTTTCAGCAAAGTATAAGGCATTTTCGATGCACTTTGCGCACCGCCACAAGGCTTAACCTTCGCAATTGGCAAGTAGCTATGAATTTTTACGCTTACATGTGACCGTTTTCGCAGTCGTAATTGTAAGTTCTCGTCGCTATGCCGATATTCGGTTAAAATTTCGCCCCGGTTCATGCGGTTTATGCCGTTAATAATGCCTATTTTTGCCGCTTTTCGGGCATCCACACCTATCATATATTATATTCGATTTGAGCGCGTTTGTCAAAGGGTATTTTAGCGATAATTACAAATGACGCAATTTGAAAATGTCGTTTTTACGAGCAAAAGCCATCTATTTTTTTGAAAAAGCGTTGTATATACAACAGACTATTGAGGGCAGATGCAGTATAATAATGTCGGTAGGATGTGGCTATACGAAAAGCCGAAGAGAGGTAAACGGAATGGAATATCTGCGCAATCTACCCGTGGATCACATCGAGTGCCTAAGCGGCATGATAGACATTCGCCCCGGTCGTGTGGTCAGCATGGCGCTATCCCGCAGCGAGCACTGCCAGATGACGCTGCTTGCGTTTGCGGACGGCGAAAGCGTGAGTCAAGAGCAGTATTTCGGCGACACGATGTACTATGTGCTGGAAGGCGAGATGCCGCTGGTTATAGACGAAACGGAATACCTTTTGCATGCCGGCGACTGCATGTCGGTGCCCGCCGGAGTGCTTCACGCGATTGGCGGCGACAAGCCGTTCAAGCTATTACAAATCACTGTACAATAATATCGGAGGTGCTTAAAATGGAAAAGCTCATAAAGAATCTGGAACATGCCCAGCCCATAGCTATAGCCGAGCAGGTGGAATACGAAAGCGGCAAGGTAGTCAGCCTATCGCTTGCGCAGCAGCCGGGCGTCGCGATGTCGCTATTCGCGTTTGACGCGGGCGAAGGCATAAGCACGCACGCCGCCCCGGGCGACGCGATGGCGTTCGTACTGGAAGGCGAGGCCGAGATCACGGTAGACGGCGTAGCGCACCGCGTAACCGGCGGTCACGCAATAGTCATGCCCGCCGGCATCCCGCACGCGGTCAAGGCGGTATCGCGGTTCAAGATGCTGCTTACTGTGGTTAAGAAGGGGTAAG
>CAYTOU010000243.1:1890-3913 GCA_964439295.1 uncultured Oscillospiraceae bacterium | reverse complement strand
TCAAACTGCGAATTGTACAGCTCCGCGTACAAGCCGTTCTTCTTGAGTAGCTGCTCATGATTGCCGCTTTCCACAATGCCCTCGTCGGTTATCACGAATATGCAATCGGCATTGCGTATCGTCGCCAGTCTGTGCGCTATTACAAGCGATGTGCGGTTTTCGCTCAGGCGGCTTAGTGAGCGCTGTATAATGCGCTCGGTGGCGTTATCCAGTGCGCTTGTCGCCTCGTCAAGCAGCAGTATGGGCGGGTTCTTTAGGAATATGCGCGCGATTGCTATGCGCTGCTTCTGACCGCCGGATAGCTTTATGCCACGCTGCCCCACCACTGTATCGTAACCGTTTTCAAAGCCCATTATGAAGTCATGCGCATCGGCGAGCTTGGCAGCCTGGATCACTTCTTCATCGGTTGCGTCCGGGCGACCGTAGAGTATGTTTTCGCGCACCGTGCCGCCGAAGAGGAATACATCCTGCTGCACTATGCCTATGTTTTCGCGCAGCGATTTGAGCGTCACATCGCGTATATCCTGACCGTCGATTGTAATGCGTCCGCCCGTCACGTCGTAAAAGCGCGGTATCAGATTGCATAGCGTGGTCTTGCCGCCGCCCGAAGGACCTACCAACGCGACGGTGTGACCCGCGTATATGTCAAAGTTGATATCGTTTAGCACGGTCTTGGAGCTATTGTACTTAAAGCTGACATGCTCAAAGCGTATGTCGCCCTTGGGTCGCTTGAGCACGGCGGCATTGGGCTTATCCTGTATGTCGGGCTTAACGTCCATTATCTCGACAAAGCGCGTAAACGCCGCCATGCCGCGCTGATAGGTTTCGATAAGGTTGGTTATCTTCTGCAGCGGCGACAAGAAGAGATTCACGTACAGTATGAACGCGGTCAGGTTGCCGGCGCTCATTTCGCCCTGTATGACAAAGTACGAGCCGCCCACCAGCGTCACGAGATAGAACGCGTTGGAGAACAGTCCCACCATGGTATGGAAATGCGACATCGCGTAGTACGTGGTGTCCTTGACCTTTGTAAAGCGGCGATTGCCCTCGGCGAACTTGTTCTTTTCGTACTCCTCATTGGTGAACGACTTGACCACGCGCACGCCGGATAGCGAGTCCTCAACGCCCGAGTTGATTTCGCCCAGCTCGGCACGCATATCGCTAAAGCTGGCGCGCATGCGTTTATTCCACTTGCCGGATAGTAGTAGCATGGGCGGCACGAGTATAATAAGCAGCAGTGTGAGCTTCCAGTTCATCACGGCCATAAGCCCAAACGTGCCTATCAGCATGCATAGCGAAATGATGAAGTCCTCGGGACCGTGATGCGCCAGCTCGGCGATTTCGTTTAGGTCGTTGACTATGCGCGACATGAGCTGACCGGTCTTGACATTGTCAAAGTACGAAAAGGGCAGCTGATGCACATGGTCGAACAGATCGCGGCGCATATCGTGCTCGATGCGCACGCCCACTATGTGACCCCAGTATTCGACGACGCGCTGCATAAGGTACTGCATTACGTATAGCACCGCCAGTAGCAGTCCCCACTTGAACACGGGCGCAAAGTCGCCCGCGGGCAGGAGCGAATCCATTATGACATTGACGGCGTGCGGGAACACCAGTTGCAATAGAGCCAGCGTTATCGCGCAGCAGAAGTCGAATATGAATAGCTTCATATGCGGCTTGTAGTAGGGTATAAATCGCTTAATCATGGACGCCTCCGGATATAATTATTGCTTTCTATTCTAGCATTTGTGTTCAAATTTGTATACCGCAACGGGCGCGCATGCGCCGTTTAAGTGAACGGTTAATCGACATTGTGCGACAATAGTATAATTGCGAGTACACATATGTGCCGTTCAAAGCATAAAGAAAGCCGCACCTGCGGCTTATTGCGCTCGGTGCGGCATTTGTGCTTTATTGAGGTTTACGCCTGACCTTCGGTTTCGGTGGACTCGGTTTCGGCGGTTTCGTCGGTAGCGGCTTCGGTATCGGTCGCCTCGGTGTCGGTCGCCTCGGTGTCGGT
>CAYTOU010000243.1:0-1790 GCA_964439295.1 uncultured Oscillospiraceae bacterium | reverse complement strand
TCGGTCGCCTCGGTGTCGGTCGCCTCGGTGTCGGTTGCCTCGGTGTCGCTGTCGCCGTCTATTACCAGCGTGTCGGACTCGGCTTCGGCATCCGCTTCGGCGGTGTCGGTGGTGTCATTCGCAGCCTCGATTACGTTTTCGGGATAGGTGTATACGGTGCCCAGCTCATTCATGCGCGCGGTAACGGCATCGTCAAACGCCTGGCTCTGCTTGTCGCTTAGAAGCGTGGAGCGCAGCTCTTCGGCCTTTTCATCGGTAAGCTCAACTTCGCCCGGAGTCAGGTCGCTATAGTACAGCATTATGTGTGCGCCGTAGGAAGTCAGCGCGGGCTCGGTGGTTATGTCGCCCACCTTCTCAAGCGCCATACCGCTGGTTACGAATTCCTCAACCAGATTGGTGCAGCCGTCGAATATCATGTAGCCTTCGGACTTGTAAGGCTCGGACTCCATGCCCGGATCCTCGCCGTATTCCTCGACCAGCGCGTCAAAGTCCTCGCCGTCGGCTATCTTCTGCATGACCTCGTCGACCTTGTCCTTTATGTTGGCATAGGCGGTCTCGATCAGCGCCTGATACTGCTCATCATAGTCGTCGGGCTTTTCGGACAGCGCCTCAAGCTCGCTTATCGCCTGAGAATCCTCATCCTCGTACTTAATCAAAATGTGCTTTACCGTGCGGATGCCTTCGGGAGTGTATGCGGGGCGATCGCCGTACATGCACTGCAGGGTGTATCCGTCGGGGTCGTTTTCGTAAGTCGCCTTGTCCTCGGCAACCTGCTCGGCATAGTACTCGGTGACATCGTCATCGGTTACGGTAATGTCGCTTGTCAGGTCGGCATAGAGCCTGTTGTACGCTTCCTGCGCCTCGGCCTGCTCGACAAGTGCCTCAACGGTGTAGCCGTAGGTGGCCAGCTCGGTTTCGGTCTGGGTCTTCAGATCCTCTTCGGAGGTTTCGCCATCGTCAAAGCCATCGTATACGCTCTGATAGGTCTCGTCATAGGTCGCCTGAGCTTCCTCGGTGAATGCGGCTATCTCTTCATCGGTGAAGTCAAAGTAGCCGCGCTCCTGCTCCATGATTTCCTGTACCTTGGAGGTAACCATGGCGTCCAGTGTGATTTGCTTTAGCTGAGAGGCAATGCTCTCGTCGGTCACATCGTATCCGTAATAGCTGTAAATCTCCAGCACGTAGGAATACAGATCGGCGGTTTCCTCGGCGGTTATCTGAATATCGCCAATGGTCGCCACGATAGAGGAATCAACCTCGGGACGGGTGTCCTCGGCTTCTTCGGTGGTTTCTTCCGTGGTCTCATCGGCGGTTTCGGCGGTCTCGGTGGTCTCGGTCTCTTCGACTGCGGTGTCGCCAGTGGTGTCCGCCGCGGTGTCGGCAAACGCGCTGCCGGTGCCGAAAAGCATTGCGGCCGCGGTCAAAAGTGCCAGTGCGCGTGCGGTAAGCTTCTTGTTCATTTCAAAGTCCTTCTTTCGTATACGTTCCGTTCATAAAAAAGCACATCCCCATTTTTGCACACATGAGGGGCATGTGTCAATGTTTTTCGGACAATGTTCATGTTTTGGACATAAACCTACCGCGAAGGGGACACGGATGCGGGCGCGCGGGCGCGCGCGCCAGCCGTTAGCGGTTAGCTGTTAGCTGTTAGGTTGAGTTAGTTATTAGTGACTAGTGACTAGTAGGCGAGTGACTAGTTTGAGTTAGTGTGCGGGGGTGCGGTAGAGGGACTAGGGAACAGGGATTAGGGAATAGGTTGAGTTAGAATGCGGGAGACGGTGACCTCTCAG
>CAYTOU010000242.1:0-3916 GCA_964439295.1 uncultured Oscillospiraceae bacterium | reverse complement strand
GCAGCCTGCCCGCTACACTGCAGGGCATATGGAACGAGAGCTTTACGCCCGCGTGGGACAGCAAATACACGATAAACATAAACCTGGAAATGAACTACTGGCCGGCGGAGAACTGCTCGCTGAGCGAAATGCATAAGCCGCTTTTCGACATGATACACCGCATGGCAATCAACGGTCACGACGTCGCGCGCCGCATGTATGGCGCGGATGGCTGGATGGCGCACCACAATACCGACATATGGGCGGACTGCGCGCCGCAGGATAACTGCATTTCGTCCACATTCTGGCAGATGGGCGGCGCGTGGCTGGCGCTGCACCTGTGGGAGCACTATAGGTTCACTTTGGACTATGACTTCCTCAAGGAAAACTATTCGATTATAGAGGGCGCGGCGCGCTTCTTTGCCGATACAGCATGCACCGACGCAAACGGCATGCTGCGCATAACGCCGTCCTCATCGCCCGAAAACAGATACATACTGCCCGATGGCACTGTCGGTTGCCTGTGCGACGATGCCGCAATGGATCAGCAGATACTCTATGAGCTGTTCGACGCGGTATGCAAGGCGGCTGTAATATTGGGCAAGGACGCATCCGACTACGCGCATCTGCTTAAAAAGCTGCAGCCCGTGGTAATCTCGGACGACGGCCTGATACGCGAATGGATGTCCGCGGATAAGGGCGAAACCGAGCTGGGACATAGGCACATATCGCACCTGTTTGCGCTCTATCCCGGAAATATCATTAACGCATCCAACCCGCAGGCGATGGCGGCGGCGCGCAAGACAATAGAGCGCCGTCTGGAGCACGGCGGCGGTCCCACCGGCTGGAGCCGCGCATGGATAATCAACTGCTGGGCGCGCCTGCTGGACGGCGACAAGGCGGGTGAAAACGCGTGGCTGTTGCTGACGCGCTCCACGCTCAATAACCTGCTGGACAATCATCCTCCGTTCCAGATAGACGGCAACTTTGGCTTCACCTCCGGCGTCGCGGAGATGCTGCTGCAGAGCCACGAGGGCTTTATACGCCTGCTGCCCGCGCTGCCCACTGCCTGGCGCAGCGGTCACGTAAGCGGACTTAAGGCACGCGGCGGCTATACCGTCAACCTGTGGTGGGACGATGCAGCACTGACGCGCGCTGAGATACGCGCCGATCGCGATGGCGTACTGCGCCTGGCGGACGGTCGCACATTCAGCCACCGCGCGGGTCAGCTTATAGTAATCGCACAGTAAAAAAGCACTACACTTGAGCGCCTATGTTCATTCCTTGACCTAAAGTCAAATTGATGCTATCATTAGCACATGAAAGGCAGGGAGGTTAGAGTATGAACATACTGGCGCTCAAGTATTTTGTATCCGTGGCGGAAAGCGGCAACATTACCAAGGTCGCGCAGGAGATGTTCGTATCTCAGCCTACCATAAGCAAGATGCTGCATTCGCTCGAAGATGAGCTGGGCTGCGTGTTGTTTGAGCATCGCAAGGGCAAAATAGAGCTAAATCACGAGGGCAAACGCTTCTATAGCCATGCGCGGCGCATACTTGACGAGCTGGACGAAGGCTTAAACGAGCTAAAGCAGGTCAACCACGCGCCTATCAAAGAGATTCGCGTGGGCTCGACCATATACGACTTTCTTTCGGACGTGTCGGCAAAGTACCTTGCGCAACATCGCGACGTGGCGTTTAAGCAGTACTTCTATTCGCACCACACGATGAAGAAAATGCTGCTCAACAATGAGATACACTTCGGCATATCGTCGCGCCCCATGGAAGGTCTGCCGTGGGAAGTGCTGCTGCGCTGTCCGCTGGTCATGCACATACCGGCAAATCACCCCGCCGGACGCAAGCCCACGGCTAAATTGACCGACTTTCGAAACGATACATTTGTGGTCAACAGCATGGGACTGGACGCCGAGGCGACAAAGGCGCTGTGCCGCGAGGCGGGCTTTTCGCCTATAATAGTAATGGACTCCAACGAAGCGTTGAGTACGGGCAATGTACTTAAGAAGCTGCCGTGCGTCTCGATCTGTTCGGCGGATTCGATATACTCCCAGCATCCGCTGTACGGGCTCATAGACGACGCCGACACACTGCAGCCCGATTGGAACAGAATGCCGTATTCGTCGGTGCTGCTGGAGGGACTGGAGCAGGAGCATCGCCTGGGACTTGTGCGCCGCGTGCGCGAGCTGAGCCCAGAATGCGAGCAGTTCTATGACTGCGTAAAACAGTACATCCTTCAAAAGAACGACCAGACCCGCATATTCGTAAAGAAGTACTACCATGTGTAGGTAGCAAATAAAGTATGCACATTTGGCTATACCTTATATCCGATTCATGTATTTGAATGAGTCGGATTTTTGCTTTATAATCGAGGCATAAAGTGAATTTTAGAAAGAAGGAACTTTGTATGGCCAAATTGCCTCTTTGCCCGGAAGAACGCGCGCTTAAGTACTCCAAGTACTACGATCTGCCCTTTGAGGGTACAAAGCCCGAGGATGCCGAATTTTTGACCAAGCCCATTTCGCCCGATAGGGCAATGCCCATGAGCGAAACACTGAATTTCTTTAAGGCGGGCGGAGTGGACAAATACGCGCCGACCGGCTACTGCAACATGCCGGATGGCACATCGTATAGCTCCTGCACCGTGTTTTTGCCCAACGTCACCGCTCAAATGATGAAGTGGTGGTTCGTGTGGCTCAACCATCCGTCCAAGTCCGTGCCCGAAGGCAACGGCAATCTGAAGTACAAGATTTGGTGCCCCGCCGATCACTGGGATCATCACTTCCTTGACGAAAACAATCCCGATGCCGGCATGCGCATATGTGAATCGCTGGATCTGGGCGCGGGCGCGCCGCGCAACGACATCATCAACCGCAATCTGTCCTTTGACTTACTGAACATACCCGCCGATGAAATCAAGAAGCTGGAGGATGCCGGTACCGTGCTGATTATCGGTTGCGGCAGCGGTCTTGATGAAGAGCCCGGCGGCATAGGCATAAACATATTCGCCAACGCTGAGGGCGGCTGCGTATGGGCGTCGCGCGGCTGGGGCGGCTGGGTGCCTAAGGACGGCAAGCTCGTGCGCAAGCTCGACTTCGTGCCCGGACCCGAGAGCAATACTCAGCTGGAGCTGACCCACAACGTGCTTGAGCGCCGCCACCTGGCAAAGTTCCTGCCCGAACTGTATGCCGATTATTGCGACAAGCCTTTTTCGGAGGACTAAAATAGCAATAACCGAATAAAACAATTCGCCCGGCAAACCGTATTAACGGTTTTCCGGGCGAATGCTATATACGTCTGAATTATTCGATTATGAGCTGCATCGTAACATCGGTAAGCTCGGGACTTAAGTCGCGCTCGGGCGTCATTTCGAGGTAGGGCAGTCCGCTCGCCGCAAAGTGCAGGCGGCGTATGCCGGGCTGACGGCGGCACGCCATCTTCTTGGGCTCATGCGGTATGGCGTGATATACCATTACCGTGTCTCCCGTGCGGTGATCGACCACGAAGTTGTTGTGCCCCGGACCGTATTCGCCGGGTACGCTTTCCTTTGTGAGCAGCGGGTAGGGGAGCTTAAACCACGATGAAGGCTCAAGCAAGTCGGTACCCGACTTAGCCTTGAGCAGTCCCACATCGTAAAGCTCGCCCATGCCGGTCGACGAGCCGGATATCGTGATAAACAGATCGTCACCGTGGCGCAGTATGTATGGTCCTTCGTCCACTTCGGTTTCAAACCTGTCCCAGCCGTAGTCGGGACGCGATACACATACGCGCCTATTGAGCAGTATCCACGGCTTGTCGGGCGATATGGCGGCTATGTCTATCTCGGCGGGCTCGATTACTTGCCTTCCATCCTTTTCGTATATGAAGCGGTTGGACCACATCACGTAATGCTTGTCGCCGTCTTCAAAGTACGTCATGTCAAG
>CAYTOU010000241.1:0-3936 GCA_964439295.1 uncultured Oscillospiraceae bacterium | reverse complement strand
TCTTTTGTAGCATTTTATCCCTCCTCGAGGGCGCGCAAGCGCGCCAGCCGTTAGCTGTTAGCTTTAGTTAGAATGCTAGGGAACGGTGGCCTTTCCGCCTGCGGTCTGCGGGCACCTGCTCCGCCAGGCGAGGCAGGGGCTTGGTTACGGTGTAACTCCGTTCTTACCCATGATTCTACCAAAGCGATGAAGTGGTAAATCAGCGGCATAACTCCGTTCTCACCCCCATGGCTCTCCTGGCGGGGCAGCTGCCGCCACAGCGGCTGAGAGGTCACCGCAACCCCGTAACCCCGCATACTAACTCAAGCTAATCCCTGTTCCCTAATCCCTAGTCCCTCCCTCGTCCCCGCACACTAACTCAAGCTAACAGCTAACCGCTAACGGCTAACAGCTTCCCAAACCGTCACCCCCGCACCAACTCCCTCAAAATGCGCACCGCGCCCTCAAGATCCGACACTTCCACCATCTCTACCGGGGTGTGTACGTAGCGGCAGGGTATCGATATTACGCCCGACGGCACGCCGCCGCGGGTCAGCTGCATTGCCGCGCCGTCCGTACCGCCGGCGGTCAGCACTTCGTCCTGATACTCTACGCCCGCGCGCTCGGCGGCTTGGCGCATTTCGCGCACGGCCTGAGGGCTGCATACCATCGAGGAATCCATTATCTTGATAGTGGGGCCCTTGCCCAAGACGCACGAGCAACTGCGCGCGCACTTAGGCGTATCGCACGACGTGGTCACGTCCAGCGCCACGCCCAGTTCGGGATCCAGCTCGAACGCCGCCGCGCGCGCGCCGCGCAGACCCACCTCTTCCTGAGTGGTGAATACGCACGCGACCTCGTTGGTCGTTGTCATTTCGCGCATGAGCTCAACCAGCACGGCGCAACCGGCGCGGTTATCCATCGCCGGGGAGCACATGCGCGCGCCCATGTCGATTACGCCGGGCGCGTATGTGGCGGCGTCGCCCACGTGTATCTTTTTAAGCGCCTCTTCGCGGCTCTTTGCGCCTATATCTATGAACATGCGCTTCATGTCAACGTCATAGCTGCCGCCCTCGCTTGTCTGCTCAAAGTAGATAGCGCCCTCGGTGCCGTTTTCGAAAATCACCTTGCGCCCCAAAGTGACGTTGCGCGCGATGCCGCCCAGCGGATGTATGCGCGCGAAGCCGTTTTCGTCTATCGATGTGACTATAAAGCCAATCTGATCCATATGCGCCGCCAGCATAATGCGCTTGCCGCCGCCGTGGCGTATGGCGATCAGGTTGCCCATCGCGTCATGCTTGATTTCGTCGGCATAGTCCTTTATCATACCCTCTATAACGCCCGCGACAGAAGTTTCGCTGCCGGTGGGACCGAACGCTTCGCACAGTGTGCGCAGTGTATCTTTCATATTCACGTTTGTACGCTCCTTTATATAAGTATTAAAGCTGACCTATGAACGCCTTGAGCAAATTGCTCTGCGCCTCGATATCGCTTATCTTGCACACGGAAACGGGCGAATGAATGTTGCGGCAGGGCACGGACAGCACGCATATCTTGACCGCGCCTTCGCGCCGCTGTATCGCGCCGGCGTCGTTGCCGCCCGCCACGAACGTCTTTATCTGATGCGGTATGCCCTTTTCTTCGGCGATTGAAAGCAGCTGCTTAAACGTATCGGCATCGCGCAGCGACGATCTATCCATAAATGACACCGCAACGCCTTTTCCCAACTCGCACACGCGCAGGTGTTCATCGACCTCGCCTAAGTCGTTTGCCGACGTGCCCTCCAGCACTATGCACACATCGGGGTGCACATGCGCGGCGGTCACCATCGCGCCGCGGTCGCCTATTTCCTCCTGCACGCTGAACACGGCGGTGAAGTCGCAGTCGTACTTTTCCTCCAGCGCGCTTATAAGCGCCAGGCAGCCCACTCTATCGTCCAGCGCCTTTGCGCATACGCAGCCGTCGCCGAACAGTTCGGGCACGGTATCGAACACGACATAGTCGCCTATCTTGACCAGCTTCTTTGCCTCATCGGCGGTTTCCGCGCCTATATCAATGTGCAGCTTATCCACGCCCATTACGCTATGGTATTCGTCCTCCGACTGCAGGTGTATGGCCTTAGTGCCTATTACGCCGGGCACGCGGTTTTTGCCTATGAACACGCGCTTACTGGCGAGCACGCGCGGGTCTATGCCGCCCACGGTCTGAAAGTCGACTAGACCATCGTCGCGCACCCAGCTGACCATGAGTCCTACCTCATCCATATGAGCGCACGCCATGGCGCGCACAGTTGATTTGCCGCTACCCTTTTTATGCGCGTAGAGATTGCCCAGCGTATCGATCTTCACGTCATCGCACAAGGGACGGACGGCCTCTTCGATTATTTTGCGCACATCGCCTTCATTGCCGGACACGCCGCCGCAGGCGGTCAGCGCGAAGAGCGTGTCTGTATATTTATGCGAAAAATCTGTATTCACTGCCATTGTATGCTCCCCCAGTCATTAAGAATATCGCGCACAAAGCAGCTCATGAGTCGTGCGCACTCGCGCAGTGTTTTCACTTCAAACACCTCGACCGACGTATGCATGTATTTAAGCGGCAGTTCGACCAGCACGGTAGGAATGCCCAGGCGTGTGACCTGAGTGACCTCGGCGTCGGTGCCGGTCGCGCCGCTGCAGGCGCATTCCATGACGGAGATGCCGTTTTTATCGGCGGTCTGCATTATGCGCTCATGCATTTTGTGGTGGATATTAGGACCCACGGACATGACGACCTTATCCAGCGGGAAGGTATCCTGCGGGCGGCAGTCGGGAGTCGCGCCATGTGTGACGTCGATGACTATCGCGAGATCGGGGTTTAGGCGATAGGCGGCTGTAGTTGCGCCCTTTGAGCCATTTTCCTCCTGGCAAGCGCCGGTGAAGCAGACTTGTCCGGGGAGCTTTACGTCCTTAAGCTGCTCGGCGCACAGGCAGAGCGCGGCGAGGCAAGCCCTATCGTCCATCGTCTTAGCGGCGAGTCTATCGTGACTGAGCTGAGTCACGGGTCCGTATATGGACGCCGTATCGCCCACGCGCACGATTTGTTTGACCTTATCGGCGGGCATACCCATATCGATATACATATCATCGAACATGAGGCTTTTCTTTTTCTCTTCCGCGGTCAGTATATGCGGGGGTTTAGCGCCCACTACGCCGGTTAGCGCGCCGCTACCGGTATACACCTTAACCTTAGACCCGGGCAATATACGCGGGTCAAGGCCGCCCATACGCGTAAAGCGCACCGCGCCATCATCGGACACGCGGGTGACTATGAGTCCGACCTCATCCATATGAGCGGTGACCATAATTCGCGGGCCATCCTTTTCGCCCAGGTAAGCGGTGGCGTTACCGATGCCGTCTATATCGGTCTTAAGCCCCATTTTCTGCATTTCATTCACGAACACATTCGCGACATCGCCCTCATACCCGGGCAATCCCCGCGCCTGCGTCATATCTTCAACGATCTTCTTAAGATCCAAGCTCATCCCTCCTCTTTTGTGTTCTCTACTATCATTATAGCACCTATGGTAGGGTTGTGATAGCATGTAACAAGCGCATTTTTGTGGCGGGGAGACGTGTTCTTTCTTTTAGGGAAAAGAAAGAACCAAAGAAAACCGATCTGTCGTTCTGATGCCGCATTGCTGTTCGCAGGGCAAGGGAACGGATTATTATTGGAAGTTGCGTTTTTGTTCTTTCGGTTGTTGACTCGCCTAGAGCCAGCGGCGTTTGTGGGTTTTCGCGGCGATACCGCTCACCGCGTATTGTTATCTTAGTCGTTTCGGGTCTCCGCGAATGGGATTTGACTTTGGTAGGACGTTTTTGCCCGCGGTGGTTCACCGCCGAACCCGTTCGGCGGCTCAGGGGAGAGTCGGCAGAATCTGTTCACGCCCCACCATATATTAGAGTGGGGCGCGAAAAC
>CAYTOU010000240.1:0-3946 GCA_964439295.1 uncultured Oscillospiraceae bacterium | reverse complement strand
CCGAATACGGTCTGGGCTTCTGGCAGTGCAAGCTGCGCTACTGGAATCAGGAGCAGTTGCTTTCGGTTGCGCGCGAGTATAAGCGCCGCGGTCTTCCTATAGATGTAATCGTGTGTGACTTCTTCCATTGGCCTAAGATGGGCGATTTCCGCTTTGAGGAAGAGTTCTTCCCGGATCCCGAGGCTATGGTCAAGGAACTCAAGGACATGGGCATTGAGCTGATGGTGTCCGTATGGCCGCAGATTTCGCTCAAGAGCGAAAACTATGCCGAAATGCGCCGCGAAGGACTGCTGGTCCGCTCTCAGCGCGGCGTGGGCGTGACCATGCAGTTCCCCGAGGACAGCACCTTCTACGATGCGACCAATCCCCGTGCGCGCGATTATGTATGGCAAAAGTGCAAAAAGAACTATTACGACCACGGCATACATATTTTCTGGCTGGACGAAGCCGAGCCCGAATATGGTATATACGACTTTGACGTATATTCCTACGAAGCCGGCGTTGCCGAAGAGGTCAGCAACATATACCCGCAGGCATATGCGCGCGGCTTCTATGAAGGTATGGAGGCCGAGGGACAGAAGAACATCGTCAACCTGATTCGCTGCGCATGGGCGGGCAGTCAGCGCTACGGTGCTCTGGTATGGTCGGGCGATATCACTTCCTCTTGGGAAGACTTCCGCAAGCAGGTATGCGCGGGTCTTAGCATTTCTCTTGCCGGCATACCGTGGTGGACGACCGACATCGGCGGTTTCGAGGGCGGCGACCCGAACGACGAGTCCTTCCGCGAGTTGCTCGTGCGCTGGTTCCAGTGGGGTGCATTCTGCCCGGTCATGCGTCTGCATGGCGATCGCGAGCCTCATACCATACCCAAGCGCAAGGACGGTAGCGAAGTACTCTTTACCGGCGCGGACAACGAGGTATGGAGCTTTGGCGAAGAGGCTTATCCCATACTCGTCAACTATATGAACCTGCGCGAAAAGATGCGCGACTATGTGCGCGAGCTTATGAAGGCCGCACACGAGGACGGCAGCCCTGTAATGCGCGCCATGTTCTATGAGTTCCCCGAGGATAAGACCTGCTGGGATCTCAAGGATCAGTATATGTTCGGACCCGATATGCTTGTTGCACCTGTTCTGAATCCGGGTGTCACGAGCCGTAAGGTTTACCTGCCCGCCGGCTGCACATGGACAAGCATGCGCGACGGCAAGGTGTGGGAAGGCGGTCAGACAATCGAGGCAGAAGCGCCTCTCAGCTGCATTCCCGTATTCATGAAGAACGGTTCCCATGCCGACTTGATCGGTATGAATCGCTGAATAGATAAAGAAAAAGAGGTTGAGTGTTTCCATGAAGAGTTCGTTTTACATTGGCAACAGGCAAAAGCTCTATGACATGATGCAGCCTTCTTCTGTGCTGCTGATTTTCTCCGGCGAGGAAGTTCGCAAGACCAACGATGAATACTATCCCTTCTTTGCAGATCGCAGCTTTGTATACCTGACCGGTCTGGAGTGCAAGGAAGCCATACTGCTGGCCGTTAAGGACAGCAATGGTGAAACCACCGAGCGCATGTACATACTGCCGCCGGATGCGCATGCCGAGCGTTGGACCGGCCGCCGCGTAAAGCCCGCCGAGGCAACCGACATCTCCGGCGTTGCGGATATTCGCAGCACCACCGCGTTTGGCACCGACGTACACGGTCTGCTGGCCGGCGGTCACTACTCCCTGCGCGTAGGTCACTATGAGCATCTGTACCTGGATCTGTATCGCGCCGACATCGCGGATCGCGACAGGCCCGCACAGAAGTTCCTGCGCCTGGCTCAGCAGGAGTATCCTTTCCTGAAGATCGAAAACGCCAACTCGCTCGTACGCAAGCTGCGCCTGATCAAGACTCCCGAGGAAATCGAAGTGTATCGCAAGGCCGAGAGCATTACCCGCGATGGTATTCTCGCCATGATGCACGCTTCCCGCCCCGAGATGTACGAGTATCAGTACAAGGCTGAGTTCGACCGCGCTCTGGGTCAGTACGGTCCTCAGGGTCCCGGATTCCCGTCCATCATATCCGCCGGTGCGAATAACTTCTGCATACACTACTACAGCTACACCGGTCAGGCTCATGACGGCGACATGATACTTAACGACGTCGGCGCACAGTGGGATAACCACATCACCGATGTAAGCCGCGGCTGGCCTTGCAACGGCAAGTTCTCCGGCAAGCAGCGCACGCTGTATGAGTGCGCTCTGGCGACCTCTAACCACATGTTCTCCATCATCAAGCCCGGTATGCGCATGAAGGACGTGGACGCGACCGCTCGCCGCTACAATGCCGAAAGGCTGGTTGAGGCCGGCGTTATGAAGTCGGTTGACGAAGTCGGCACCTATATGTGGCATGCGGGCGCGCATCACATCGGTTACGATGTGCATGACGTTGTCGAGATGCCCGAGTTCATCGCTCCCGGCATGATGTTCTGCGTTGATATCGGCATTTATCATGAGGAGTGGGGCATTGGCTTCCGCCTTGAGGATAACTGCCTGGTCACCGAGAACGGCTGCGAAAATATGTCCGCTGCGATACCGCGCACCATCGAGGATATCGAAGCCGAAATGCATCATTAATTGCATAAATAACGGTCTGTCGGCATTGCGGTCGGCAGACCGTTTTCTTTCTTGCTGAGCATAAGTCAAAAGGCCTGAAGCGTAAAACAGCCTCAGACCTTTTGATATACTTAAAAACTAAGGGCAGGGGACGGCAACACATCAATGGCAACTGTGCGAGCCACAATTATGATCGGCACAGTTGTGGTCAGCACAATTATGCTCGCCTTCGCCGTGCGAGTGATGGTTGCACATCACGTTGGGATTGTATAGGAGCTTGCCCTCCAGCAGGGCATTGACCGCGTCATCAGCCGAGCCGCTTGCGCCGCCGTAGAGCTTGATTCCCGCCATTGCGAGCGCCGTCTGTGCACCGCCGCCTATGCCGCCGCATATGAGCGTAGTGACGCCCTGACGCATCAAAAAGCCCGCCAGCGCACCGTGACCGGAGCCGTTGGTGTCGACTACCTCGCTGCTTTGCACCTTGCCATCGGCTATGGTGTATATCTTAAACTGTGCCGTGTGTCCGAAATGCTGGAATATCTGGCCGTTTTCGTATGTAACCGCAATTTTCATAGTATTGCCTCCTTTAATCATACCATCGTTATTCAAAGCTTCATAAGCCTGCTTTTCGCGCCGACACATGCCGCAACAGCCTTCTTCACGCCCACTGCATACGCGGTAATTGCCGCCGTCTATAACAAGCCTACGCCCGTGCACAAGGCAAGCCGCCAACTTGTACCGCGCACTTTCGTATATTTCCTGCACCGTTGAGCGCGATATGTCCATCTGCGATGCGCATTGCTCATGCGTCCTCTGCTCAAGGTCAACCAGTCGTATTACCTCGTATTCGTCCAGCGTCATGTTTATCGGCTCCGCACCTTCGCATCCATCCGGGCAGAACGAATCGACCTGCGGCATGCCGCATATGCGCCTGCAACGCTGTGGCCTTGGCATTGACAGCACCTCCTTGTTTCCGGTATATGCCGATTATAACACGATGAAGAGTAGAATTCAAGGGGAGTATGCATACTAAAGCAAAAGTTAAGGGACAAATCACGATGAATGTTGACACGTAGGATTCTATATGGTATATTAGAACAAACGTTCGCATTGATGCATATATCACGGCAACTTCGTCAATTAAAGTATGGATAAGAAGGGAGTACGCATGAATAAAGAATGGTCCGATTTAAACAAGGCACTCCAATCACAGCTCAAGTGTGAAAACACATTTGCTTTAGGCTTAGATACTCTTATTGAATTGCGCAGACAATTGATGGATGAGCTTTACAGAATGAAACGCGAGCTTAGAGTGTGTTTCTAAAATTCCTTAAGCTGCAATTTCGGCGGCTTTTCC
>CAYTOU010000239.1:0-3964 GCA_964439295.1 uncultured Oscillospiraceae bacterium | reverse complement strand
CATGCGATACCTGGCGGACCCTTCAGCCCGGCAGAGGAAAAAAACGTTCCGGTCGAGGTGCTCGAACGTCTGAATGAGAAGTTCGGACTGGACAGACCCGTGTGGGAACAGTACCTTAAATATCTAAACGGCATACTGCACGGCGATCTGGGAATTTCCTATAAACAGCTCGATGTAACCGTAAACGAGACAATCGAGCGCGGCTTCCCGGTATCGGCAAAGGTCGGTATATTGGCCGTGCTGACATCGGTACTGATTGGCGTGTCGCTGGGTATCACGTCCGCGATAAAGCGTCACAGCTGGGCGGACTGGGGCAGCATGCTGTTTGCGACGATCGGCATATCGGTCCCGGTATTCGTAATATCGGTACTGCTACTATATGTGTTCTCTGTGTGGCTTAAGTGGCTGCCCACATTCGGCTTGACCAGCTGGAAGCATTACATACTGCCGGTTGCCTGCCTTTCCTTTAACCCGATTGCCTACATCGCGCGTCAGACCCGTTCCTCCATGCTGGAGGTTATGGAGCAGGATTACATCCGCACCGCGCGCGCAAAGGGCGTGCCCGAACTGTGGGTCGTACTGGGTCATGCGCTCAAAAACGCGATCATGCCGGTCGTTACTTACTTAGGACCGCTGATAGCCGGTCTGCTCACCGGTTCGTTCGTCGTCGAGCGCCTGTACGCGATACCCGGTATAGGTCGTGACTTCGTTACCAGCATAAGCGACCGCGACTATACGCTTATAATGGGCATTACGATCTTCTTCGGCATATTCGTCATAATATGCAACCTGATAGTCGATATCGCATATGCAATAATTGACCCGCGTGTCAAGATCACTGAGTAAGGAGGCGTCGGCATTGGCTAAGAAACAAGTAGTATTCGAAGAAATACCCGAGTCCGTGCTTTCGGCGGAAGATTACGAAGCATTGCCGGCGGATATGTTCACCGCGCTCAGCGATGAAGATAAGCATGCCGAAGAGATAGCGCGTCCCTCGACCAGCTACTGGCAGGATGTATGGTATCGCTTCCGCCGCGATAAGCTGGCTATGATTGGTCTTATAGTAATTACGATAATCGCATTGGCTGCCATATTTGGTCCCATGATTTCTCCCTATTCATATGACGGTCAGGATATACTTAACGGCAACATGGGTCCCTCGTGGGCGCATCCCTTCGGCACCGATAAGTTCGGGCGCGATATACTTGTGCGCGTACTGTACGGCGCGCGCATATCGCTGACCATAGGCGTCGTTGCGGCGGCGATAAACCTGTGCATTGGCGTTCTCTACGGCGGTATAGCGGGCTATGCCGGCGGACGTGTCGACATGGTCATGATGCGTATTGTCGACATATTGATAGGTCTTCCGTCGCTGATATACATCGTGCTTATAATGATGGTAATGGGTTCCAACATAAAGAGCGTTATAATCGCGCAGTGTATTACATCGTGGATAGGCACGGCTCGCGTAGTACGCTCCGAGGTGCTTACTCATAAGAGTGCCGAATACGTTCTCGCCGCGCGTCTGTGCGGTCAGAACGGCTGGCACATACTGATATCCCACCTGATACCCAACTCCATGGGTCCGATAATCGTATCCACAGCTTTCCTGATACCCAGCGCGATATTCTCCGAAGCGTTCCTAAGCTTCTTGGGCATAGGTATTGCCGTGCCGCAGGCCTCTTGGGGCACATTGGCAAATGACGCGATACCTTATATAATGTCCCAGCCCTATCAGATGTTCTTCCCGGTACTGGCAATATGCCTGACAATGTTCTCGCTCAACTTCATTGGCGATGGTCTGCGCGACGCGCTCGACCCGAGACTGAAAAAGTAAAGTAAAAAGGAGTGGCGGTTATGCCTTTGTTGGACGTAAAAAATCTGCGCACGACTTTTTCTACACAGGCAGGCTCGGTAAGGGCTGTGCGCGGACTCAATCTGACGCTCGACTACGGCGAGTCGTTGGGAATAGTAGGCGAATCGGGCAGCGGCAAGAGCGTATCAATGCTTTCGATAATGGGTCTTCTGCCTCAGAATGCCCATATTGCCGCCGATTCGATTATGTTCGATGGGCGCGAGCTCATGAACATGGATGAAAAGGAAAAACGTAAAATGCACGGCAGCGAGATAGGCATGGTGTTCCAGGACCCCATGACATCGCTGAACCCGCTGCATACCATAGGCTATCAGCTTATGGAGCCCATCAAAATACATATGGGCTATAATAAGACTCAGGCGCGCGAGCGTGCGCTTGAAATGCTCAAGATGGTCAATATCCCCAGCCCGGAAAGCCGCTTAAAGCAGTATCCGCATGAGTTCTCGGGCGGCATGCGTCAGCGCGTCATGATAGCCATAGCGCTTTCGTGCAACCCTAAGCTGATAATCGCCGATGAGCCGACGACCGCTCTGGATGTTACCATACAGGCACAGATACTGGAGCTGATGCAGGATCTGAAGCAAAAGCTCAATACCTCGATAATAATGATAACCCACGATCTGGGCGTAATCGCCAGCATGTGCAGCCGTATAATAGTAATGTACGGCGGCTGCGTGGCCGAAACCGGTACAACGCGCGAGATTTTCTATTCGCCCAAGCACCCCTATACATGGGGACTACTACGCTCAATACCCAAGGCACAGCTGGACGGCGGTCACGCAAAGCTCGTGCCCATACCCGGCACGCCGCCGGATATGCTGCGCCCGCCTAAGGGCTGCCCGTTTGCGCCGCGTTGCCCGTACGCAATGCAGGTGTGCCGCGACTACATGGCGCCCGAAACCGTACTCAGCGATACTCATAGGGTGTCGTGCCACCTTATGCACAAAAATGCGCCCGCTGTTATGCGGCAGGAGGTGTAATTATGGCGAATGAACCGCTTGTCAAAGTAGAAGACCTAAAGATGTACTTTGAGGTGGACAAGAAACTATTCAGCCGCCATAATCGCACGCTAAAGGCCGTGGACGGCGTATCGTTCTCTATCGAGCGCGGTCGCACATTCGGTCTGGTTGGCGAATCCGGTTGCGGCAAGACCACGGTCGGTCGCACACTGGTGCGCCTGTATGACCCGACCGGCGGAGCGATCTACTTTGAGGGCAAGGACATATCCAAGCTGGACCATAAGCAAATTGCTCCTTATAGGCGCAAGATGCAGATGATATTCCAGGATCCATACGCGTCGCTTGACCCGCGCATGACGGTTGCCGACATTATCGCCGAGCCCATACGCGCATATAAGATATATTCATCCGAAAAGGAATGCATGGAGCGCGTGCGCGAGCTGATTGCCATGGTTGGTCTTAAGCCCGACCACATTGCGCGCTATCCGCATGAGTTTTCGGGCGGTCAGCGTCAGCGCATAGGTATTGCGCGCGCACTGGCGTCCAATCCCGAATTCATAGTATGCGACGAGCCCATATCCGCGCTTGACGTGTCCATACAGGCTCAGGTCGTAAACGAGCTGGAAGAGCTGCAGCAGAGTCTGGGTCTGACATACCTGTTCGTCAGCCACGATCTGTCCATGGTAAGGCATATATCGCACGATGTCGGCGTCATGTACTTGGGTCACATGGTCGAAATGGCGCCGGTCGAAGAGCTGTTTGCCCATATGGAGCATCCGTATACAAAGGCGCTTCTGTCCGCTGTGCCTATTGCCGATCCGGATTTGGCCGCGAAGAGCAAGCGCATAGTGATTCAGGGCGATGTGCCCACTCCCATCGATCCGCCCAGCGGTTGCCCCTTCCGCACGCGTTGTCCGTATGCAAAGGACATTTGCGCCCAGCAGCGTCCCGAGATGCGCGACATTGGCGGCGGTCACTTCTGCGCATGCCATATGGTCGGAAAGTAATTATAAGTATTCTAAAAGCGCGGCAAAGCGATTTGCCGCGCTTATCTTTTTGCGCACTTTTAAAGCCGAATGGTTTATGGTATAATCGAAAAGGCAATTAGGTTCTAAAAATCGTATTAAAT
>CAYTOU010000238.1:0-3970 GCA_964439295.1 uncultured Oscillospiraceae bacterium | reverse complement strand
CGGAAAAGCCGCCGAAATTGCAGCTTAAGGAATTTTAGAAACACACTCTAAGCTCGACACAAATGGCAATCGGTGTCGTTCACTTATTTAACGGCGTAGGGTATCATGTATTCATCAAATTAAGGAGGCAAAAACATGAATACCGATAAGATCTACGCTGAACAACTCGCCAACGAATACGCGCCTAAAGACACGTCCAAGGTCGTTGCACTGCGCAAGCTGGACGCCCGCGCAAAGCGACCGGCGAACATATTTACCTATACCCTGGGTATAGTGTCTGCGCTGGTTATGGGAATAGGTATGTGCCTGTGCATGAATGTCATAGGCAGCGGCACGACCGGCATGTTCGTGCTGGGCATTGTGATCGGCCTACTTGGCATGGCGGGTATGGGCTTTAACTATCCGCTGTATAAAAAAATACTTGCGGACAGTAAGCGCAAGTACGCCGGCGACATAATCAAGCTTGCTCGTGAGATAAGCGAGAAGTGATGCGGCGCCTGAAAGCGTCGATAAATGCGCTGCTTAAGCCGATAGATGCCATTTATACGCTGTATAGAAAGTTGCGCAAGGTAGACAAGCTCAAATGCAGCATGGCAATTAACTTTGCATATGTTGCGTTCAGACTTGCGACGGGCATATACTATTCGTCGGTATGGTTTATTACAGTGGCGGCATATCACATGGTGCTGGGCGGACTTAAGGCCTATCATCTGCTGATGATAAAGTACGGTAGCGGTGAGCAAACCGGATATAGGTGCTATCGCAATACAGCGTGTATGCTGCTAATGTTAAACATTCCGATGAGCGGCATGGTCGTACAGATGGTACGCACAAATTCGGGATTTGCGTATCCCGGATACGTAATATATGTATCGGCGATGTATGCGTTTTACGCGCTGATAGCGGCGATAAAGGATATCGCGCAGCATCGCAGCCGAAAGATAAGCATATCGGCGGCATCGCGCGCGCTCAAGCTGGTGTCTGCGCTTATGTCAATACTGGCATTGCAGACGGCTATGATTGCGCAGTTTTCGCCGGATGATCATGCGTTTCGCATACTTATGAATTCACTGACAGGTAGCGGCGTCTGCATATCGGAAATCTCGATCGCGCTATACATGCTTGCACATACAAAACGAGTCGGAAGAAAGGCGGAGCACTATTGAATAAGTCCGAAAGCAAGTACTTCAGCACAGCGGCAAAGATGGATGAAGCGTTTTTGAAGCTGCTGGGCGATAAGGACTTTGCGTATATTACCGTCAAGGAGATTTGTGCTCTGGCCGGAGTTAATCGCTCCACGTTCTATCTGCACTACGAAACGATGGCGGATTTGCTCAGCGAAAGCGTCGAGCACATGAATAAGCAGTTCTTAGAGTATGTGAGCTGCGATAAGGAAGGATTTGCCGATAAGCTGTATACCTGTCCGCTGGAGGAGCTGTATCTGGTAACGCCTGAATATCTGATACCGTACCTTAATTATGTAAAGGAGCATAAGCGGCTTTTCAAAACCTCGATTGAAAAGGCGGATGTGCTTAGACTGGATGATAGTTACAGTGCTTTGCTAAAGCACATACTTATGCCCGTGCTAGATAGATATCAGGTGTCGCAGGCGAAACGCAAGTTTATGATGGCGTTTTACATTAATGGATTAATTGCGATAATCAACGAGTGGATAAGCGACGACTGCATGGAACCGATAGATGACATAATCGCGGTTATGCAGGACTGCACACATCGATGGTACAAAAGGGAGCAAAACAAATGAAAGCAGCAATATATCTGGGCAAGGAAAGCATAGAAATACGTGATCTGCCCATGCCGGAAGTAGGTCCGCACGATGTGCTGATACAGAACATATATTCCAGCATATGCGGCACCGATGTCGCAGTGTTCACACACGGTCCGGGCACGGGGCATAAGATAACCGTGGGCGGCGAGTTCGGTCACGAAACGGTATCGCGCGTGGTCAAGGTGGGTAGTAGTGTAAGCGAGTTCTCGGTAGGCGAGCGAGTATACCCGTATCCGCGCTTTGCAAAGGACGATACGAGGCGCGCGGGCACAATAGGCGGCTTCTCCGAATACATACTCGTGCCCAACGCGAAAAAGTACCATTCGCTCTATCCGGTGGATGAGCGCATTTCGGATAGATTGGCGAGCCTTACTGAGCCGTTTACCGTGGGCTGCCGTGCGGCACGCCGCGGCATGATACCATGCGGCGATGGAAAATACGTTACCGGTCAGTCGGCAGTCGTGTTCGGCTGCGGCACAATAGGCATTGCGGCGGCGGTTGCGTTCAAGTTCTTCGGCATGGCAAAGGTCATGATATGCGACTTTTCGGACTATAGACTTGGGCTGGCCGAAAAACTGGGCTTCGGCATATGCAATCCGTCCAAAGAGGATTTTCAGACAAAGGCGCGCGAGTACTTCGGCACGGCGGCATGCCTTTCGGGTCAAACCGCCGATATAGACTGCTGGCTGGACGCGGCGGGCGCGGATAACATACTTCAGGACTTCATAGCGCAGGGCAAGTTTGAGAGCCGCTTTGTGTCGGTGGCGGTAAACAACATGCCGCGCACGATAGACCTATTGCACATGACGTACGCGCAGCAGAGCATAATCGGTTCGGGCGGATATATGCCGCAGGACGTTTACGATGTGCAGCAGATGATGTCGTGCGGCAAGTGGGACATTGAGCAGATAATTACGCACGAATTCACACTAGATAATCTTGAAACAGCAATTCGCACGGCGGCGGACGTAAACCACGCGGGCAATGTGGTCATACGCATGCAGTGAACCGCGTGATGGGCATATATATCGGTTTAACTATATAATCAAACGGGGCGAAATACGAACATGCTTTTGTATTTCGCCCCGTTTTCTTTGACATGGTGCGCGGCGTATGCTATAATTGACCTATGCAAATTGGTGAGGTGATTGCTATGCCGCGCGGTGATACGCAGGACAGAATATACGAATTCATTAAGCAGACGATCGAAATGAAGGGATATCCGCCCAGCGTAAGAGAAATATGCGACGCAGTGCACCTTAGCTCAACGTCAACTGTGCATGGTCATTTGGCGCGGCTTGAAAAGCGCGGCTTGATACGCCGTGACCCGACAAAGCCCCGCGCAATCGAGGTAATAGAACAGACCGGCGCGCGCGGCAAGGTCGTTCCTGTGGTCGGGCGCGTACCCGCAGGTCAGCCCGCATTGGCAGTCGAAGACATAGAGGATTACATAATGGTGCCGCGTGAATTGACCGGTAGCGGTGAGTGCTTTGCACTGCGCGTGCGCGGCGAGAGCATGATTAACGCGGGTATACTCTCAGGCGATTACGTAATAATACGCCGCCAGCCCGAGGTCGAAAACGGCGAAATAGGCGTAGCGTTGGTCGATGGGGAAGAGGCCACGCTCAAGCGCATATATGTAGAGCAGGACGGTCATGTAAGGCTGCAACCCGAAAATGACACGATGGATCCGATATATCCGGATGACGTACAGATAGTGGGCAAGGCAGTCGGACTGTTCAGGAAGTTCTGATATTCATTATAGTCGGGGAGGGTTACGATGTATACGGAATGGGAAACGGCAGTGGGTATGACTGAAACACAGGCCGCAATCGGCATAACCGTGCTGGTGATACTGAGTATACTGATTCTATGCTCAGGCGCGATCATAATGGGGATTATGACGCACAGACTGGCGAAGCGTAAAGGCTACGGCGGCTATTTTTGGACGGGATTCTTCTTCCACGTGATAGGACTCATATATGTTGTCGGCTTACCGGATAACCGCTTTACCGGCAATGGGTATGTCAATAACGGCTATGCCAATAATGGCTATGACATTAACAGCGGAGAATACTAAAAAGTGTAGGCAGAATAAAACAAGCGGCATCGATCAAAAGTCGGTGCCGCTTGCTTTATTCTTTAATATCCCAATTGCGCCTTAACCTCATCAAACCTCTT
>CAYTOU010000237.1:0-3972 GCA_964439295.1 uncultured Oscillospiraceae bacterium | reverse complement strand
ATACTTCACGCGCGCGCCTTTGCCGATGTAGAATGTGTGCACGCCGTCGTGCTGTGAGGCATCCGAGCCGCAGTTGTGGATGCCGCAGCCGGCGATAATGATAACATCGGCGCCCTCGCCGACATAAAAATCATTGTAGACCGTCTCGCGCAGACCGGACTCCGTGATGATGACGGGGATGTGGCAGCTTTCCTTGCAGCCGGGGACAAAGCGAATGTCGATGCCGGGCTTGTCGGTCTTGGTGGTGATGGTGACATTATCGGTGTTCACGCGGCCGGCACAGCCGCTGTCCTTGCGGATGTTGTAAGCGCCGGACGTCTTGCCGTCCTTCATGTCGGCAATCACCTCAAGCAGTGAGGTGTCAACGCTGTTCAGCTCACTCATTTCTTTGCCTCCCCGCAGAGCACCGGGCAGGCCGCCGCGGTGTCGTGTACAATATCGGAGAACACCTCGTCGCGTCCTCCCCGACGGGCGATAACGCCCTTGTCCACAACGATGATCTCATCGGCCAGAGAGATGATGCGCTCCTGGTGGGAGATGATCACCATTGTGCACTCCTGCCGCTGATGGATGTCCTCAAAGGTTTCCGTCAGACGGGCAAAGCTCCAAAGGTCGATGCCGGCCTCCGGCTCGTCGAGCAGCATGAGCTGCGGGCGGCGCGCCAGAACGGTGGCGATCTCAATGCGCTTTACCTCTCCGCCGGAGAGGGACGTGTCCACCTCGCGGTCGAGATAGTCGTTGGCGCACAGGCCGACCTGCGTCAGATAAGAGCAGGCCTCGTTCTTCGGCAGAAACTTCTTGCCCGAGGCGATCGTGAGCAGATCCTTCACGCGGATGCCCTTGAAGCGCGGCGGCTGCTGAAAGCCGTAGGCAATGCCGCGGCGGGCGCGCTCGGTGATGGAGAGATCGGTAATATCCTCTCCGTTCCAGAGAATGCGTCCGGCCGTGGGTGTCGCAAGACCCATGACGGCACGGGCAAGCGTTGTCTTGCCGCCGCCGTTCGGACCGGTGATGACAATAAGCTTCTTGTCCGGTATGGTAAGATCGATGCCGCGCAGAATATCACTGCGCCCTTCCGCGGCATCTACGGTATAATGAATGCCCTGCAATTCCAGCATAGGCGTGTCCTCCTTCCGGCAGGTTGCATATTGTGGCGAAAAATGCTATACTTTTCAATGATTTCGTCTGCATACCCGCGCAATGCCTCCCGGTTATTCCGGACAGGCAAACTATATTATATAAATATCCGGCGGGAACTGTCAACCCCGCTGCTCCGGTTCGTGTATGTTTTTTATATGCATACCCCGAAATCTCGGAGAAAAAGGAGACACCTTCATGCGCATTAAACCGAAAAATCCGAAATATCTGAAAGCACGGCGCATTGTCATCGGCGCCGTTGTGCTTGCCGCCGTGCTGGTTGTGCTGCTTCACTCCAACAGCGACAGCACTCTCTCCACCGACGAGAGCGCGTCAATGCCCGAAACGGCGGCGACGCCCGTACCGGAGTCGGAGGACGCCGAAGGCGAGCTTTCCTGGGAGTATCCGGAGGGATGGGTGGACTATTCCGACCTGCCGGATAAGGAAACACTCGGCGACGAAGATCAGCCGGGACTGACAAACTGGCGCTACCTTCTCGTAAACGGCCTTTCCAAGGAAAATTACCTGCGCTCGGACTATTATCCGGATATGGTCGAGATAGAAAACGGCTACTATTTCCAGCGCCGTGCGGCGGATGATCTGAAAGCCTTCCTTGCTGCGGCCCGCGACGAGGGGTATACCGTGAGCATCTCGCGCACCTACCTTTCATATGCCGATCAGAAAACGCGCTTCAACGGCATGGCGAGCACCATCTATGACCAGGGAGAGATGACGCTTGCCGAAGCGGAGGAGCAGGTCACGGCGCAGGGGTATTATCCCGGCGCGGACGAGCACCAGACGGGGCTTGCCGTGAACTTCGTCGGTGAGAATGCCGAAGCCAAATTTTCCACACCGGTGCTTGAGTGGATGACGGAGCACTGCGCGGAATACGGGTTCATTCTCCGCTATCCGGAAGGACGCGAGGAATATACCGGCCGCGATGCGGAAGCCGGACACTTCCGCTATGTCGGCGATGTCGCCGCGGAATACATCATGCGTAAGGGCATTACACTGGAGGAATTCAAGGATGCCTACGACGAGAGCAAGGACGACCCATGGGCAGAATGAGTGATACCATCGCCGCCGTCGCGACGGGATGGGGCATAACCGCCATCGGCATCGTGCGCGTGTCCGGCGCCGATTCCGTCCGGCTGATGGACGAGGTGTTTCGTCCGTCCGATAAGAAACCGATGAGTGCGCACCGCGACCGGCAGCTCGTCTACGGCGAGCTTCTCGACAGCGAGGGCCGCGTCATCGATCTGTGCCTGTGCACCATATCGCGTGCGCCGCACAGCTACACCGGTGAAGATACCGCCGAGCTCCAGTGCCACGGCTCCCCCGTGGTGCTCCGCACGGCGCTCGAGAGCCTGTTCTCGCGCGGGGCGCGGCAGGCGGAGGCGGGCGAATTTACCAAGCGCGCCTTTTTGAACGGTCAGATGGATCTCACGCAGTCCGAGGCCGTCATCGACATCATCGATGCGGAAACGCCGCTCGCCGCACGCAATGCCGTGGGGCAGCTCGGCGGCGCCATCTTCCGCCGCGCGGACGCCGTATACGAGAGCCTCACGCACATCTGCTCGCACTATCACGCCGTGCTCGACTACCCGGACGAGGACATCCCGCCGTTCACGCTCGCGGAATACGCCGGTGTTCTCGAGCGCGCCATCTCCGATCTCGATGCGCTGCACGCGACCTTCGAGCGCGGGCAGTTTCTCGATAAAGGCGTGCGCACCGCCATTCTGGGGCGGCCGAACGCCGGAAAATCCTCGCTTCTGAATGCGCTCCTCGGCTACGAGCGGGCGATCGTCACCGACATCCCCGGCACCACGCGCGACACGCTCTCCGAGCGGTGCATGCTCGGCGGCGTGCCGCTGCGCCTTACCGATACCGCCGGCGTGCGCGAAGCCTCCGACACCGTGGAGAAGATCGGCGTGGAGCGGGCACTGGCCGCGGCGCGGTCGGCATCGCTCGTGATCGCCGTGTTCGACCTTTCCCGCGAGTGGGACGCCGAGGACGACGAGGTGCTTGCCGTTGCCGAAAAGGCGCAGGTGCGCATTGCGGCGGCCAATAAGAGCGACTGCGCGCCGTGCTGGAGCGTTGACCGGCTGGAAGGACACTTCGATGCCGTGTGCGTCGTGTCCGCCAGGGAAAGGGAAGGACTGGACAGCCTTGAGAAGGCAGTCGCCGCGGCGTTCCCGATGCCGGAGGGAGAGAGCGGAGAGATTCTGACAAACGCCCGCCAGGCGGATGCAGTTTCCCGCGCACTGGACTATCTCCGCGCCGCCCGCGAGGCAATGGCGGCGGGTTTTGCGCCCGATGCCGTGCTCACCGAGTGCGAGGGCGCCATGGACGCCATCGGCAATCTTACCGGACGCTCCGTGCACGAGGATGTCACGCAGGAGATCTTTTCGCGTTTCTGTGTCGGAAAGTAAAAGTTGGTCGTTAAAGTTAAAATTGTAGTCGGTTTTTGAATTTTCCTATTGGCATTCCGCCATAAATGGTTTAATATAACATGTAGTTGTTTGCCAATAACAACGATTGGAAAAGTAAAATTATATACACAGGAGGTCACCCCCATGAGTCACAAGTATGTCTACCTGTTCAGCGAAGGCAATGCTTCCATGCGAGAGCTTCTCGGCGGCAAGGGCGCAAACCTGGCCGAAATGACCAACATTGGACTTCCCGTTCCGCAGGGCTTCACCATCACCACCGAAGCCTGCACCAAGTACTACGAGGACGGCCGCAAGATCAATGATGAGATCATGGCCGAAATCATGCAGTACGTTGCCAAGATGGAAGAGATCAACGGCAAGAAGTTCGGCGATCTTAACAACC
>CAYTOU010000236.1:0-4000 GCA_964439295.1 uncultured Oscillospiraceae bacterium | reverse complement strand
TTATCAGGCGGGCTGCTTCTGAGGCTCGGCGGCCTTCTCCTCGCCGCGGCGGAACATCAGGCGGAACAGCTTACGCGCGATGGGACCGGCTATGAACAGCTGCACGGGCAGTGCCATAACGAAGTTGCGGCAGTACGTGGTCAGGTAGTTGGGTATGAACCGGCTGTCAAAGCCGTAGCCGTGCCATACGCCCAGTATGCTTGCCAGAGCAACCTGCGACACGACTGTGAACGTCTGTATGGCGAGTATGATGGCTATCGGGCGGTCGGTGGGCTTAACCACGCGGAAGGCAAAGTGCTTGGCTACATGACCGGATATGAAGAACGCGCACAGGAATATGATTACGAACTCCAGCCACATGCCCTTGAGCGCTACCAGGAATGTGGCATTGGTAAAGCTTCCCATTGCCAGTACGGTATTGTACAGCGTCATAATGTAGACCATTATCCACGCGGTGATTGCGGTAAAGATGACTGTCTCCAGCTTTGTACGGGGCATATTCAGATTCCTCCTGATTTTAAACTGCCGCATAAAAACAAAAAAATGCCGCTCCGCCGTCCGACAGTGGCAGAGTGACATTTATTGTCGCAGCATGTATTTGATTTACCCGGCATTTTCGGGTTGTTATTATTCTATACCCATGGCGGATTAATTTCAAGCATACGAATGTTACGCCGGCTTTTAGCTTTGTTTAGGCACTTAAAAATGCGGCAATCGATGTATTTTTATTCATATACGCCCTTAATGCCTTAATTTAGGCACAATTTGGCACTTTATATGCAGCTTTGCCGCCATTCCGAACAAGTATTAACGGAAATTCTCTTGCCTAAAAGTGAATGTCATTGTATAATTTAATGGATACCGGACTGAGTATGTCCGTGTTCATTTGCGTCTACCCCTATTTTTCCCACGGGTCACATATATATAAGGAGGAAGAGCATGTCAAAGAAGTATGTATACCTCTTTACTGAGGGCAATGCCAACATGCGCGAGCTGCTGGGCGGCAAGGGCGCTAACTTGGCTGAAATGACCAATCTGGGTCTGCCCGTTCCGCAGGGCTTCACCATTTCCACCGAAGCCTGCACTCGTTACTACGAGGACGGCAAGACCATCGCTCCGGAAATCATGGAGCAGATAAACACCGCTCTTGTCAAGATGGAAGAGATCTGCGGCAAGAAGTTCGGCGACATGGAGAACCCGCTGCTGGTTTCCGTTCGTTCCGGCGCACGTGCTTCCATGCCTGGTATGATGGACACCATACTGAACCTGGGTCTCAACGAGGACGTAGTTGAGGTTCTGGCAAAGAAGTCCAACAACCCCCGCTGGGCTTGGGACTGCTATCGTCGTTTCATCCAGATGTACTCCGACGTCGTTATGGAAGTCGGCAAGAAGTACTTCGAGCAGCTGATCGACAAGATGAAGGAAGATCGCGGCGTAACTCAGGACGTTGAGCTGACCGCTGATGACCTCAAGGAGCTGGCAAGCCAGTTCAAGGCCGAGTACAAGGCCAAGATCGGCAAGGACTTCCCCACCGATCCCAAGGAACAGCTGGACGGCGCTATCAAGGCCGTTTTCCGCTCCTGGGACAACCCGCGCGCCAACGTATATCGTCGTGACAACGATATCCCCTACTCCTGGGGTACCGCTGTTAACGTACAGATGATGGCGTTCGGTAACATGGGCGATGACTGCGGCACCGGTGTTGCGTTCACCCGTAACCCCGCTACCGGCGAAAAGAAGCTGTTCGGCGAGTTCCTGACCAATGCTCAGGGCGAAGACGTCGTCGCCGGCGTACGTACTCCCATGCCCATCAGCCAGATGGCAGAGAAGTTCCCCGAGGCGTTCGCGCAGTTCGAGGGCGTATGCTCCACTCTGGAAAACCACTACCATGACATGCAGGATATGGAGTTCACCGTTGAGCACGGCAAGCTCTACATGCTGCAGACCCGTAACGGCAAGCGCACCCCCGCCGCGGCTCTTAAGATCGCCTGCGACCTGGTTGACGAAGGCCGTATAGATGAGAAGCAGGCCGTTGCGATGATCGAGCCGCGCTCCCTGGACGCTCTGCTGCACCCGCAGTTCGACGCCAAGGCGCTCAAGTCCGCTCCCGTAATCGGCAAGGCCCTGGCTGCTTCCCCCGGAGCTGCCTGCGGTCAGATCGTATTCTCCGCTGAAGATGCCAAGGCATGGGCTGCCAACGGCCAGAAGGTTCTGCTGGTTCGTCTGGAGACCTCTCCTGAGGACATCGAGGGCATGAAGGCCGCTCAGGGCATACTGACCGTTCGCGGCGGTATGACCAGCCACGCTGCCGTTGTTGCTCGCGGCATGGGTAAGTGCTGCGTATCCGGCTGCTCGGCCATCAAGATGGACGAAGAGAACAAGAAGTTCGAGCTGGCGGGCAAGACCTTCGGCGAGGGCGACTGGATCTCCATCGACGGTTCCACCGGTAACATCTACGACGGCATCATCCCGACTGTGGAAGCTTCCATCGCCGGCGAGTTCGGCCGCGTAATGGCATGGTGCGACAAGTATCGCAAGCTGCAGGTACGCACCAACGCCGATACTCCCCACGATGCCGCTCAGGCATTCAAGTTCGGCGCACAGGGCATCGGCCTTTGCCGCACCGAGCATATGTTCTTCAACGATGACCGTATCGACGCCATCCGCGAGATGATCTGCGCCGACACCGTTGAGCAGCGCGAGGCTGCTCTGGCAAAGCTGGAGCCCATGCAGCAGGGTGACTTCGAGGCCATCTACGAGGCTATGCAGGGCTATCCTGTAACCATCCGCTTCCTGGATCCGCCTCTCCACGAGTTCGTGCCCACCGAAGAGGCCGACATCGAGAAGCTCGCCAAGACCCAGGGCAAGAGCGTTGCCGACATAAAGGCCATTATCGCATCCCTGCACGAGTTCAACCCGATGATGGGTCACCGCGGATGCCGTCTGGCCGTAACCTACCCCGAGATCGCCGTCATGCAGACCAGGGCCGTTATAAAGGCTGCTCTGAATGTACAGGCCAAGCATGCTGACTGGACCATAGTGCCCGAGATCATGATCCCGCTGGTTGGCGAGGTCAAGGAGCTGGCCTATGTAAAGAAGGTTGTAGTTGAGACCGCTGACGCCATCATCAAGGAAGCCGGCAGCGATATGCACTACAAGGTAGGCACCATGATCGAGATCCCGCGCGCCGCTCTGACCGCTGATCAGATCGCCAAGGAAGCCGAGTTCTTCTCCTTCGGCACCAACGACCTGACCCAGATGACCTTCGGCTTCAGCCGTGACGACGCCGGCAAGTTCCTGAATGCTTACTATGACAAGAAGATCTACGAGAACGATCCCTTCGCAAAGCTCGACCAGACCGGCGTTGGCCAGCTGGTAGAAATTGCTGTTGAGAAGGGCCGCAAGACCCGCCCCGACCTGAAGTGCGGTATCTGCGGCGAGCACGGCGGCGATCCGTCCACCATCGAGTTCTGCCACAAGGTTGGCCTGAACTACGTAAGCTGCTCTCCGTTCCGTGTTCCGATCGCGCGTCTGGCTGCCGCTCAGGCTGCTCTGAAGGATAACAAGTAATCCTTAGGACGTTACATGCCCTCCGCATTTTGCGGAGGGTTTTTTTTTGAGCTGTTAGCCGTTAGCCGTTAGCTTTAGTTAGAATGCGAGGGTACGTTAAGGGGACTAGGGAACAGGGATTAGGGAATAGGTTGAGTTAGTTTGCGGGGGTACGGTGACCTCTCAGTCACGGCTCGTGACAGCTCTCCTTTCAGGCGAGCCATGGGGTAAGAACGGAGTTGCGGCATAACTTAGTCCCTGCCTTGCTGTGGTAGAATCATTGGGTAAGAACGAGGCTATGCCGTAACCAAGCCCCTGCCTCGCCTGAAAGGAGAGGTGCCCGCCACAGCGGGCGGAGAGGTCACACTCGTTGCGCGTGCGCGCCAGCTGTTAGCGGTTAGCTTTAGTTAGAATGCGAGGGTACGTTAAGGGGACTAGGGAACAGGGATTA
>CAYTOU010000235.1:0-4028 GCA_964439295.1 uncultured Oscillospiraceae bacterium | reverse complement strand
CGCGCGCCGCGACAACCGTATTTTTCGCGCAAGAGTGAAAAAAGGTATTGACAACCCCCACCGATATCTGATATAATAAATGAGCATGTACGAAACATTGCGGCGCAAATGAACCATCCGGAGAGATGTCCGAGCGGTTTATGGAGCTAGTCTTGAAAACTAGTGATGCTTAACGGCACCGGGGGTTCGAATCCCTCTCTCTCCGCTTTATTTTGTATCGCGGCGTAATACTTGGTATGGAGAAGTACCCAAGAGGCCGAAGGGGCTCCCCTGCTAAGGGAGTAGTGTGCGATAAGCGCAGCCCGGGTTCAAATCCCGGCTTCTCCGCCACTAACGGACAACGATTTGATACATTGTATCGAGTTGCTGTCCGTTTTCTTTTTATCTAAAACAATCCGCGCCCCCCAAATGAAATGAATAACTTCGTGTACAAAAAGCCGCTTGTAACTCATCGAAAAGCGGCGTATAATAGGCTCATATAAAAAGCAGGGGAGCTCGTGTATGCGGGCTGAGAGGAAGTTCTCTAACTTCGACCCTTTTACCTGATGCGGATAATGCCGCCGTAGGAAGCAAAGCATAGCGACTTTTTACAGGTGGCATCCTTATCGGGTGCCGCCTGTTTTTTTGTTTTAAGCAAAGCCTTGCGATACCGAGAAGTGTAAAATGTTCACTCCGACTAAGTGCGCAAGGCGGCCTGCTCTCCCCTATTTCACGCTGCAAGGAGGATTCACATGCTCGATTCAATGCTTGAAAACGTGAGGCGACTTAGTCCCCTCATACACAACATCACCAACTATGTCACGGTAAACGACTGCGCCAATGTACTGCTCGCGTGCGGCGCATCGCCCATTATGGCGGATGACGAGGGCGAGGTTGGCGAAATAACGACCATATGCGGCGGGCTGAATATAAATATAGGCACGCTGAACAGCCGCACGGTCAAATCAATGCTGCTCGCCGGAAAGCGCGCCAATGAGCTAAACCATCCCGTGGTTCTGGACCCTGTAGGCGCGGGCGCGTCTAACATGCGCACCCAAACCGCGCTAAAGCTGCTTAACGAGGTGCAGTTCACCGTAATACGCGGCAACATATCCGAAATAAAGACAATCGCCGTCGGTAGCGGCAAGACAAACGGCGTGGACGCGGACATATCCGATAAGGTAAGCGACTCAAATTTGGACAGCACGGTAAACTGGGCTAAGGCCTTTGCGAGCAAGACCCAAGCGGTAATAGCCATCACCGGCGCAATCGATATAGTTGCGGATAGTGAGAAGGCCTTTTGCATTCGCAATGGACACCCTATGATGTCATCCATCACAGGCACCGGTTGTCAGCTGTCGGCAATGACTGCCGCATTTGTCACCGCGAATCCCAATCACCCGCTTGAGGCAACTGCCGCCGCGGTATGCGCAATGGGACTCGCCGGACAGATTGCGCACGAAAGGCTATCGCCCATGGACGGCAACGCCACATACCGAAATTACATAATCGACGCCATATACAACATGACGCCCGAGCAGCTCAAGGAAGGTGCGATATATGAAGTGCGATAAGAGTACAATGCTGCTGTACGCCGTGACCGACCGCGCATGGGTGGGCAAGCAAAGCCTGTATGAGCAGGTGGAGTCCGCTCTAAAGGGCGGCGTAACGTGCGTGCAGCTGCGTGAAAAAGAGCTGGACTATGATTCATTCCTAAGCGAAGCCATCCAAATAGCCTCGCTGTGCAAGCGTTACGGTGTGCCGCTGTTCATAAACGACAATGTGGATATAGCCATTGCCTGCGGTGCCGACGGCGTACATGTGGGTCAGGACGATATGGCCGCCGCGAATGTGCGGCAAAAGGTCGGTAGCGGCATGATGATCGGCGTATCCGTACACAATGTCGATGAGGCAAAAAAGGCCGTAAGAGATGGCGCCGACTGCTTGGGCGTGGGCGCGGTATTCACCACGTCGACAAAGGCGGACGCTTCCGTGCTGCCCATCAGTGAAGTAAAGGCCATATGCGACGCGGTCGATATTCCTGTAGTGGCAATCGGTGGAATAAACAAGGGCAACATATTGCAGCTGTCGAGTTCGGGCGTGGACGGCATAGCGGTGGTCAGCGCCATATTCTCATCGGAGAATATCGAAGAGGAATGCAAGCAACTGCGCGCGCTGTCACTTGAAATGATTGGAGGAAAATGCAAATGAAAACAGCTCTATCCATAGCGGGCAGCGACTCAAGCGGCGGCGCCGGCATACAGGCGGATATCAAGACCATGACTATGAACGGCGTATATGCCATGACCGCCATTACCGCGCTCACCGCGCAGAACACGTTGGGAGTCAGGTCGATACAAGAGGCGACGCCCGGTTTTTTGAAGGATCAATTGGACGCCGTGTTTGAAGATATATTCCCCGATGCGGTCAAGATAGGCATGGTTTCATCGTCCGAACTTGTACGCGTTATCGCCGAGCGGCTTAGATTCTACGGCGCAAGGAATATCGTTGTCGATCCCGTAATGGTCGCAACAAGCGGCGCAAGCCTTATGAAGACCGACGCGGTTCAGACTCTGATAGATGAATTGCTCCCCATCTCAACGGTCATTACACCCAACATACCCGAAGGCGAAGTGCTCTCGGGCGAAAAAATACAGAGTAAAGAGGATATGGAGCGCGCGGCAAAGCATATCGGCGATGCGTACGGCTGCGCAGTACTGTTAAAGGGCGGTCATTGCATAAACGACGCAAACGATCTGCTCTATGCCGGCGGCGAAATAAAGTGGTTCACCGGCAAGCGCATAAATAATCCCAACACGCACGGCACGGGCTGTACACTGTCAAGCGCAATCGCGTCCAATCTCGCAAAGGGCTATACGCTCGAGCAATCCGTAGCGCGCGCAAAGAGCTATATATCGCAGGCTCTGGGGGCAATGCTGGATTTAGGCAAAGGCTCGGGACCCATGAAGCATAACTTTAATTTGAATGGAGAATACGCATGAAGACGACTCAAAGACTGTTAAACGCAACAAAGGACATATGGAAGGCGTATAACGAGCATCCGTTCGTTATGGGCATACAAGACGGCACGCTGGCGCGCGATAAGTTCCGCTACTATATCATGCAGGACTTTATTTACCTCAAGGACTACGCCAAGGTATACGCGTTGGGCGTTGCCAAGGCGAAAAGCATGGAAAGCGCAAACCTTTTCGGCAAGTACATAGGCGTAATGAACGGCGAATTGGACGTACATAAGGGCTATATCGGGCGCATAGGCGTCACTCAGGAAGAGATCGACGCAATGAAGCCGTCGCTGGATAACCTGTCGTATACGTCGTATATGATGCGCATAGCGTATGACGAAGGCGAGGTCGAGATACTGACCGCCGTGCTGTCCTGCGCGTATAGCTATGAGGTCATTGCAAAGAAGATAATCGAAAACCGCCCCGAATCGGTGGATGATCCTTTCTACGGCGACTGGATACGCGGATACGCATCGGACGAATACGCCGCAGGCAACGCAATACTGATGGACACACTTGACAGATTGAGTAGCCACTATACGTCTAAGCAGCTTGAGCACCTCGAAGATATATTCGTCGCCTGCTCGCGCTATGAGCTGGCGTTTTGGCAGATGGCGTGGTGTGGCGAAGGGAGCTGTTAGCGGTTAGCCGTTAGCTGTTAGCTTGAGTTAGTGTGCGGGGGGTAGTGATCAGTGGGCAGTGGTCAGTGATTAGCTTGAGTTTGAATGCGGGGGTACGGTGACCTCTCAGCCGCTGTGGCGGCAGCTCCCCTTTCATGGGAGCCATGGGCTAGGTTACGGTTAAATTTGGTGGATAGTGCGATGCTACTCATACGACCTGCTGCGCCCACAATACCGCTCCTTCTCGCGCAACTCCGGTATATGGTTGCGCGAGCCGGATGGTAACTCATACAACCAGTAGCACGTCCGCACTGCCGTTTTCGCGCCCCACTCTAATATATGGTGGGGCGTGAACAGATTCTGCCGAGTCTATACTGAGCCGCTTAAGCGGGTTCGGCGGTGAACA